>NZ_WWKH01000103.1:0-33703 GCF_009865595.1 Streptomyces sp. SID1328
CGGTCCGCGAGGCGGCCCGTCCGCCGGAGCGCGCGGCCGGAGCGGGCGGCGGCGCACGCGGCGCCGACCCGATGGAAGTCGCCCGGCGCGGCCACCTGCGGGTCCTCCGCTCGCCGGACAACTAGAGCGCCCCTCCCCGCAGCCGCGCACCCCAACGGGTAGTTTTGGGCCCCCAATGGACTTTCAGGAGGGCCGGCCGTGGCAGATCTGTCGCAGATCGTGAAGGCGTACGACGTGCGCGGAGTCGTTCCGGACCAGTGGGACGAGGCCATGGCCGAACTCTTCGGCGCCGCCTTCGCCGAGGTGACGGACGCGACCGCGATCGTCGTCGGCCACGACATGCGCCCCTCCTCGCCCGGCCTCTCCCGCGCCTTCGCACGCGGTGCGCTGAACCGGGGCGTCGACGTCACCGAGATCGGCCTCTGCTCCACGGACCAGCTCTACTACGCCTCGGGCGCGCTGGACCTGCCCGGCGCGATGTTCACCGCCTCGCACAACCCGGCCCGGTACAACGGCATCAAGATGTGCCGCGCGGGCGCCGCCCCGGTCGGCCAGGACACCGGGCTCGCCGACATCCGCGCCCTGGTCGAGCGCTGGACGGAAACGGGCGCCCCGGCCCCGGCCACCGCACCGGGCACCCTCACCGCGCGCGACACCCTCGCCGACTACGCCGCCTACCTGCGCTCGCTGGTCGACCTCACCGCGATCCGCCCGCTGAAGGCCGTCGTGGACGCGGGCAACGGCATGGGCGGGCACACCGTCCCGACGGTCCTGGCGGGGCTGCCGCTGACCGTCGTCCCGATGTACTTCGAGCTGGACGGCACCTTCCCCAACCACGAGGCCAACCCGCTGGACCCGGCCAACATCGTGGACCTGCGCAAGCGGGTCGTGCAGGAGGGCGCGGACATCGGCCTCGCCTTCGACGGTGACGCCGACCGCTGCTTCGTCGTGGACGAGAACGGCGACCCGGTCTCCCCGTCCGCCGTCACCGCCCTGGTCGCCGCCCGCGAACTCGCGCGCAACGGCGGTACCGGCACGGTCATCCACAACCTGATCACCTCCCGCACGGTCGCCGAGGTGGTCCGCGAGCAGGGCGGCACCCCGGTCCGCACCCGCGTCGGCCACTCCTTCATCAAGGCGGAGATGGCGCGCACCGGCGCGATCTTCGGCGGCGAGCACTCCGCCCACTACTACTTCAAGGACTTCTGGAACGCGGACACCGGCATGCTGGCCGCCCTCCACGTCCTCGCCGCCCTGGGCACACACCCCACCCCCCTGTCCACCCTCACCGCCCAGTACGACCGCTACGCGGGCTCCGGCGAGATCAACTCCACGGTCACCGACCAGCAGGCCCGCCTGGCCGCCCTCCGCGCCGCCTACGCCCCGGCCCCCGACACGACCCTGGACGACCTCGACGGCCTCACCGTCTCCACCCCCACCTGGTGGTTCAACGTCCGCCCGTCCAACACGGAACCGCTGCTCCGCCTGAACGCCGAGGCGGAGGACGAGGCGACGATGACGAAGATCAGGGACGAGGTTCTGGCGATCATCCGCGCGTAGCCCCGGCTGAGCGCAACGGCTCCCCGTCAGCCAGCCGGCAGGGACGGCCGGGTGGGCAACATCCCCCCGAACCCGCGGAGCGACTCGCGGTACCCTGACCAGCACGTCCGTAGCACCCGTTTCCGCCCGAAGGGACACCCCATGCCGCTCGAAGCCGGTCTCCTGGAGATCCTGGCCTGCCCGGCCTGCCACGCCCCCCTCAAGGAGCAGGACGCGGAGCTGATCTGCACCGGTCAGGACTGCGGCCTGGCGTACCCCGTCCGCGACGGCATCCCCGTCCTCCTGGTGGACGAGGCCCGCCGCCCGGCGTAAGCACGGCCGAAGCACACCGCGCAGTAGGACCCCGGCAATCGGAGGCACCCCGCCCATGCTCGACGAATCGCTCCTGGACACCCCGGAGGGCCTCGCCGAGGCCGACCGCCGAGGGCTGCTGCGCGGCGCGGCGGAGGCGGGCGCGAGGGTCCGTACCGCGGCCCGGCACGCCGCCGAGGCCGGAGTCGGCGCGCTCCAGCCCGACGGCCGTCCCCGCGCCGTACTGATCGCGGGCCCCGGCGCCGCCGCCACCCACACCGCCGACCTCCTCGGCACCCTGGCCGGCCCCGGCAGCCCGGTGATCCGCCTGGAGGCCACCGGAGTCGCCCCCGCCCCCGGCGCCCTGCGCTGGGAACTGCCCGGCTGGGCGGGCTCCGTGGACCTGCTGCTGATCGCCACCCCCGACGGCACCGAACCGAGCCTCGGCCTCCTCGCGGAACAGGCGTACCGCAGAGGCTGCTCCGTGGTGGCCGTAGCCCCTGCCGGCACCCCCCTCGCGGAGGCGGTCGCGGGCGCGCACGGCATGTTCGTCCCGATGGCGACAGCGCCGTACGACCAGGGCGAGCCGGTCGCCGCCGCCTCCTCCGGCGTCTTCTGGGCCCTGCTCACCCCGCTGCTGGCCCTCCTGGACCGTGTCGGCCTGCTGACCGCCGGCCCCGACGCGCTGGAGAAGGTGGCCGACCGCCTCGACCAGGTCGCCGAGCGCTGCGGCCCCGCCATCGCCACGTACGGCAACGCGGCCAAGACGCTCGCCGCGGAACTCGCCGACGCCCTGCCCGTCGTCTGGACGGAGGGCACCTCCGCGGGCCCGGCGGGCCGCCGCTTCGCCGCCGCCCTGGCCGAACTCGCGGGCCGCCCCGCCCTGGTGGCCGAACTCCCCGAGGCGCTCCTCGCGCACGAGGCCCTGCTCTCCGGTCCGCTGGCCGCCCGCGCCGATCCGGACGACTTCTTCCGCGACCGCGTCGAGGAGGCCCCCGCGATGCACGCGCGCGTGGTGCTGCTCCGGGACCGTCCCCTCGGCGGTCTCAGCGCCGCCCCCGCCGCCCGCGACCTGGCCCTCGGCCACGACACGCCGATCAGCGAACTCGAGCCGGAGGAGGGCGGCGAACTGGAGACCCTCGCCGACCTGATCGCCGTCACTGATTTCGCCGCCGTTTACCTGGCGCTCGCCGCCGGCGCCTGAGCTGACCCCAGGCACCCGTCCGCGGCGCCCGTACGGAGACAGAGAAGACACATGGACCGCCTCGACAACACCGTCCGCCCCTACGCCTGGGGCTCGACCACCGCCATCCCGCGGCTGCTGGGCACCGAGCCCACCGGCGAACCGCAGGCCGAGATGTGGATGGGCGCCCATCCCGGCGCTCCGTCGCGCACCTCGCGCGGCACGCTGGTGGAGGTCATCGACGCCGACCCGGAGCGCGAGCTGGGCGCCGAGGCGGTGGCGAAGTTCGGCCCGCGCCTGCCCTTCCTGCTCAAGATCCTCGCCGCGGGCGCCCCTCTCTCCCTCCAGGTCCACCCCGACCTGGCCCAGGCGCGCGAGGGCTACGCCGAGGAGGAGCGCAGGGGCGTCCCCGTGGACGCCCCCGACCGCAACTACAAGGACGCCAACCACAAGCCCGAACTCATCTGCGCCCTGACCGAGTTCGACGGCCTGTGCGGCTTCCGCGCCCCCGCCGAGGCGGCCGGCCTGCTCGACGGGCTGGGCGTCGACTCCCTCAAGCCGTACGTCGACCTGCTGCGTGCCCAGCCCGAGGACGCCGCCCTGCGGGAGGTGCTCACCGCGATCCTCACCGCGAACCCCGAGGACATGGCCGACACCGTCACCGAGGCGACCGCCGCCTGCACCAGCCTCGGCGGCCCGTACACCCCGTACGCCGACATGGCCCGCGACTACCCCGGCGACCCCGGCGTGATCGCGGCCATGCTGCTCAACCACGTCCGGCTCCAGCCCGGCGAGGCCCTGTTCCTCGGCGCGGGCATCCCGCACGCCTACCTGGACGGGCTCGGCGTCGAGATCATGGCCAACTCCGACAACGTCCTGCGCTGCGGCCTGACCCCCAAGCACATCGACGTCCCCGAACTCCTGCGCGTGGTCCGCTTCGAGGCGAGCGACCCCGGCGTCCTGCGCCCCGAGGCGTCCCCGGACGGCGAGGAGGTCTACGAGACCCCCATCGACGAATTCCGGCTCTCCCGCTGGGTCCTGCCCGGCGAGACCACCCGCGACCTGACCCTCCCGACCCCGCAGATCCTGCTGTGCACGGCCGGTTCGGTCCGCGTCGGCGAGCACGGCCTGCTGCCCGGCCGGTCCGTCTTCGTCCCGGCGGGCGAGAAGGCCGAGGCGTCCGGCGAGGGCACGCTGTTCCGCGCCACTGTGATCGTATGACCGCCCCTGTGGACACCTGAGGCGCCGCCTGCCGGTGGGACTGCAACAATGACCCACCGGCAAAGCACGTGCAAAGAAGCGACCCGTGGGGGCACAAGAGCCGTGCGGGGGTGCCGAGAAGGCGACAAGGGCGAAGGGAAAACGCGAACTCATGAGCGCGTCAGGCGGTAACAAGGCGATCGTGGCGGCACTCGGCGCCAATCTGGCGATCGCGGCATCGAAGTTCGTGGCGTTCGCGTTCAGCGGCTCCTCGTCGATGCTCGCCGAGGGCGTCCACTCGGTCGCCGACTCCGGCAACCAGTTCCTGCTGCTCATCGGCGGCAAGAAGGCCCAGCGCGAGGCCACCCCGCAGCACCCCTTCGGCTACGGCCGCGAGCGGTACATCTACGCCTTCCTGGTCTCCATCGTCCTGTTCTCCATCGGCGGCATGTTCGCCATCTACGAGGGCTACGAGAAGATCAGCCACCCCCACCCGGTGGAGCACTGGTACTGGCCGGTCGGCGTCCTCGTCTTCGCGATCATCGCCGAGGGCTTCTCCTTCCGTACGGCCATCAAGGAGTCCAACGAGCTGCGCGGCAAGCTCTCCTGGGCCCAGTTCATCCGCCGGGCCAAGGCGCCCGAGCTGCCCGTCGTGCTGCTGGAGGACTTCGGCGCGCTCATCGGCCTGGTCCTCGCCCTCGGCGGCGTGGGCATCGCCCTGCTGACCGGCAACGGCGTCTGGGACGGCATCGGCACCGTCTGCATCGGTGTCCTGCTCGTCGCGATCGCCCTGGTGCTCGCCTCCGAGACCAAGTCCCTGCTGCTCGGCGAGGCCGCCGGCCTGGAGGACGTCAAGAAGATCGAGGCCGCCATCGTCGACGGCGACACCGTCACCGGCGTCATCCACATGCGCACCCTCCACCTCGGCCCCGAGGAACTTCTCGTCGCCGCCAAGATCGCCGTCCAGCACGACGACACGGCCGCCGAGGTCGCCAACGCCATCAACCGCGCCGAGGCCCGCATCCGCGAGGCCGTCCCGATCGCCCGCGTCATCTACCTGGAGCCGGACATCTACAGCGCCGCCGAGGCCGCCAAGGGCCCCGACCCGCTCGCCACGCCGGGCGGCCCGAACCCCCACCCGGCCGACCACTGAGCCCCAGGCCGCCACGCCGAGGCCCCCGCCGCACCCCGGTCCCCACCGGCCGCGCCGGGGGCCTCGCCCCACCCGGACACCTGGTTCCGTACCCATCCGTTCGCGCCACATCCGGCACCTGGACGGCACGCGGTGTCCGAACGCGGACTGGGGCGCGCCCCGCCCCGCGGTGTAGCTTGGGACGGAGCCAGACGTCGCTGCTGATGGCGGTCGGGCGGTCCCGGAGCGGACCGACCGAGGGAGAGAGGGCCTCCGACGGACTGCGCTGCGCGTACGCGGGCATGCCTGTGTCCTCTTTTCGGGGCACCCCTGTGTCCGTCGCCGTGCAGACCAGCCGTACCCACCTCGCCCCGACTTCGAGGAGCAGCCCGCCATGACCACTGTCGACAACCGACAGGACTTCAAGGTCGCCGACCTCTCCCTGGCCGAGTTCGGCCGCAAGGAGATCACCCTCGCCGAGCACGAGATGCCCGGCCTGATGTCGATCCGCAAGGAGTACGCCGAGGCCCAGCCCTTGGCCGGCGCCCGCATCACCGGCTCCCTGCACATGACCGTGCAGACCGCCGTGCTCATCGAGACCCTCGTCGCCCTCGGCGCCGACGTCCGCTGGGCCTCCTGCAACATCTTCTCCACCCAGGACCACGCGGCCGCCGCCATCGCCGTCGGCCCGAACGGCACCCCGGACAACCCGCAGGGCGTCCCCGTCTTCGCCTGGAAGGGCGAGACCCTGGACGAGTACTGGTGGTGCACCGAGCAGGCGCTGACCTGGCCGAACAGCCC
The DNA here is from genome assembly GCF_009865595.1 of Streptomyces sp. SID1328. Classification (NCBI taxonomy): domain Bacteria; kingdom Bacillati; phylum Actinomycetota; class Actinomycetes; order Kitasatosporales; family Streptomycetaceae; genus Streptomyces; species Streptomyces sp. SID1328. Next base: position 6,168 of record NZ_WWKH01000103.1, read on the forward strand.
CACCGGCGGCCCGAACATGATCCTGGACGACGGCGGCGACGCCACCCTGCTCGTCCACAAGGGCGTCGAGTACGAGAAGGACGGCAAGGTCCCCTCGCCCGACACCGCCGAGTCCGACGAGCACCGCGTCATCCTCGAGCTGCTCAACCGCACCATCACCGACGGCTCCCAGAAGTGGACCCAGCTCGCCTCCGAGATCCGCGGTGTCACCGAGGAGACCACCACCGGCGTCCACCGCCTGTACGAGATGCAGCGCGACGGCGTCCTGCTCTTCCCGGCGATCAACGTGAACGACGCCGTCACCAAGTCGAAGTTCGACAACAAGTACGGCTGCCGCCACTCCCTGGTCGACGGCATCAACCGCGCCACCGACGTCCTCATCGGCGGCAAGACCGCCGTCGTCTGCGGCTACGGCGACGTCGGCAAGGGCTGCGCCGAGTCCCTCCGCGGACAGGGCGCCCGTGTGATCGTCACCGAGATCGACCCGATCTGCGCGCTCCAGGCGGCCATGGACGGCTACCAGGTCACCACGCTGGACGAGGTCGTCGACAAGGCCGACATCTTCGTCACCACGACCGGCAACAAGGACATCATCATGGCCTCCGACATGGCCAAGATGAAGCACCAGGCCATCGTCGGCAACATCGGCCACTTCGACAACGAGATCGACATGGCCGGCCTCGCCAAGATCCCCGGCATCGTCAAGGATGAGGTCAAGCCGCAGGTCCACACCTGGACCTTCCCCGACGGCAAGAAGATCATCGTCCTGTCCGAGGGCCGCCTGCTGAACCTGGGCAACGCCACCGGCCACCCGTCGTTCGTGATGTCCAACTCCTTCGCGGACCAGACCCTGGCCCAGATCGAGCTGTTCACCAAGCCCGACGAGTACCCGATCGGCGTCTACGTGCTCCCCAAGCACCTGGACGAGAAGGTTGCCCGCCTCCACCTGGACTCGCTGGGCGTCAAGCTCACCCAGCTCCGCCCGGAGCAGGCCGCGTACATCGGTGTCGAGGTCGACGGTCCCTTCAAGTCGGACCACTACCGCTACTGAGCCGCTGATCCCCGCACCACCCGAGGCAGGCCCCCGCACCCCCGTGCCGGGGGCCTGCCCCTTTGCGCCGGACCAGCGGCCTTGGACCGTCAGCCCGCCAGACCCCAGGACCTCCCATGCCGCGCGGCCGATATTCGCTCCACGACCCGCACGATCACACCCCCCTCGCAGAAGAACACTTCCAGTGCGCCCCCGGCCCCTCCGGCTGGCGCTACGTCTCCCAGCTCACCGCCCCCGACGGAGCACACCGGGGCTCGGTCGACCTCGCCCTGGACGACCTCGGCCGCCCCATCCGCCTCGAACTCCACGCCGGCGGCTGGCAGGTGCGCGGCGCCGCCCTCGACGGCGTCACCTGGGTCCGCACCGACCCGGCCGGGCTGGAGGCGACGGAGGGCAATGTGCCCGCCCACGCCTTCACCGGCACGTCCCCCGCGTTCCTCGTCGCCACCGCACGTCTCCTGCGCCTCACCCCCTCCTCCTCCGCGACCCGCGTACGCCTCGTCGCCCTGACCGACCCGGTCCTCGCCCCCCGCACCGTGGACCAGTCCTGGGCACTGATCGACAGAGAAGCACACGCCACTGACAGCGGCCCCCTGCTCGTGGACGAATACCAGGTCACAGCCCTGGACACGGGGGAAAGGCACGCCGTGCACATCGCCGGAGACGTCGTCCTCTCGGCCCCCGGCATCGAGCTGGAGGACCTCCAGACCCCACCGTCGACGTTCCCCTGACCGCCCGGCCGACTAGGCGGGCGGCGCGAACCCCGTCGACCGGCTCTGCGGGTGCTCCGGCGGCCTCACGTTCTTCTCGCTCACCGGCGCGACGGCCGGGGGAGACACGGAAGCGACCGCATGGTCCCCACCGCCCTCGTACCGAGGCCGCTGCCGCGCCTGCCGGGACTGCCGTTCATGCACCACGGCCGCCAGAAACACGGCCGGCTGCGCCTGGAGGTCCGGCGGCACGGAGGCCCCCGTCCGCGCGGCCACGTCGGCGGCCAGCCGCGACGCCATCGACCACGAGACCTGCGGCTGAAGCTGGTGCATCCGCGTCAGGTACTGCCGCACGGCCAGCCAGAGCCCGTCGGGCACGCCTGACAGATCAAGCTCCGCGAACCGTCCCGCCAACTCCGGCGCCGGAGGCGGCACCACACCGGCCCGGCCCACCGGAATCCGCTCCCGCACCACCAGCGTCCCCGCGAACACGTCCCCGAGCCGCCGCCCCCGCTCCGAGACCAGCGAGGCGATGCACGCCACCACCCCGAACGTCATCAGGATCTCGATCATCCCGACGCCACCGCGCACCAGCGCATGCCGGAACCGGACCGGCCCACCGTCGTCACGCACCACCCGCAGCCCGAACGCCAGCTTCCCCAGCGACCGCCCATGGCTCAGCGTCTCCACCGCGATCGGCCCGCCGACCAGCACCAGCAGAAAAGCCGCCACCGACATCGCGGCCTGCGCGGCATCGTCCAGCGAAGAGGTGGCCGCCACGAGCCCGATCACGACGGCGATGTAGACGAGCACGGCCACGATCAGATCGATCAGCACGGCCAACGCCCTGCTCGGCAGCTTCGCGGGCCGCAGCTCCAACGCCACCGCCTCACCGGTCACCAGCTCACTCACGTCCGCCGTCCTTCCCTCGCCCACCCCTGTGACGCAAGTCTGCCAAGCTGAGAGCGCATCGCACCCCGGTACGACAAGCTGACAGTGTCCCGTTGTCCGGTGGCGGCTGGCCACGACGAGTCGAGGAGCAGGCAGACCCGATGGACCTGGACGTCTTCGTCTCCGCACACCGGGCCGAGTGGGACCGCCTCGATGCCCTGATCCGCCGCCGACGCCGCCTCACCGGCGCGGAGGCCGACGAACTCGTCACCCTCTACCAGCGCACCGCGACGCACCTCTCCCTCATCCGCTCCAGCGCCCCGGACCCCCAGCTCACCGGCCGGCTCAGCCGGCTCGTGGCCCGCGCCCGCAGCGCCGTCACCGGAACCCGCCGCGCCTCCTGGCGCGACGTGACCCGCTTCCTGGGCCGGGGTTTCCCCGCCGCCGTCTACCGCGCCCGCCACTGGTGGGTGCCGACCGCCCTCGTCTCCACCGCCGTGGCGATCCTCCTCGGCTGGTGGATCGGCACCCACCCCGAGGTGCAGGCGTCGATCGCCTCCAACAGTCAGAAGGCGGCCGACTACAAGGACTGTGTCGAGGCGCTGGGCGGCAAGGTGGACGGCACCTCCGCGAGCCCCTCGCCCTCCGCAGGTGAGAGCACCGGCCCGTCCACCCCCAGCCCCTCGGCTTCCGCCGGGGGCAAGGCCGGCGCGGGTGACGGCAAGGCGTCCTCGCCGGATTCAGGTTCCGGCGATGACGACAAGGGCGGCAGCCCCGCCACCGGTTCCTCCTCGTCCGCCTCGAAGCCCGCGGCCGCGCCGTCCGCGCAGGCGCCGGCCACGAAGGACGCCGCCGTCGGCACCCCCGCGCCGTCCGCGAGTTCCAAGAGCACCGACGGCGGGCTGCTCGGGACGATCGGGGACGCCCTCGGGGACGTACTGACCGGTGGCAAGCAGGCCGGCACGCCGTCGGCGACTCCGACGCCCTCCGCGACCGAGCCCGCGCCGTCCGCCTCCGGCACCCCCGCGCCCTCCGCCTCCTCCCCGGCCCCCACCAAGGGCGACGAGGAGAAGCCGGCCGGGAAGACGGCCGACGCCCCCGCACCGGGAGCCAAGAGTTCGGCGAAGGCCGGTGAGAAGGCCGAGGAGACCCCCGCGCCGAGCACCTCGGCCAGCTCCAGCTCCAGCTCCAGCCCCAGCCCCTCCGCGAGCGCCTCCGACGCCGCCGAGGACTGCGAGAAGGCCACGGACGACGTCGGCGGCATCGACAACAAGCAACTCCTCGCCGACGACCCCTGGTACCTCAACGCCAGCTCGCTGCTGCTCAAGGGCGCCGACTACCAGGGCGTCGTCCAGGTACGGACCGCGAGCGGCAAGGTCAAGAAGGTGCTGAAGTACGTCATCTCCGACGGCACCGACATCGGCGACCTGCACCAGACGGTGAAGGACAAGGCGTCCGGCAAGACGTACCACGTCCAGGCCGGCAAGGGCACGACGTCCACGATCCGCGGCGGCGACACCACCATGTACACCGAGAGCATCTCGGGCAAGCTGTTCGGTCTGATCCCGATCACCTTCAGCCCGGACAGCCCGCCGCCGCTGAACATCCCGCTGATCTACTTCACCGACGTCACCGTCCAGCAGGCCGCCCAGTTCGGCGGCACGCTGACCATCCCCAAGCTGCACCAGTACGCCGACTGAAGCACCATCACGAGCCCGTTCGGGAGCCGCACAACACCGTGGCCCGGTCCCCCTCAGCGAGGGGAACCGGGCCACGGTCCTGTCCGGGTGCGTCAGTTGCGGTCGCCGCCGCCGACGTGGTGCACGCGGACCATGTTGGTGGTGCCGGGGACACCGGGGGGCGAACCCGCGGTGATGACGACCGTGTCGCCGTCGTTGAAGCGGCCCAGCTTGGCCAGTTCCTGGTCGACCATGTCGACCATCTCGTCCGTGGTGTTGACGAACGGCACCACGTGCGACTCCACGCCCCAGCTCAGCGTGAGCTGGTTGCGGGTGCCCTCGTCCGTGGTGAAGGCCAGGATCGGCTGGGCCGCGCGGTAGCGGGAGAGCCGGCGGGCGGTGTCACCCGACTTGGTGAACGCGATCAGGCCCTTGCCGCCGAGGAAGTCGGCGATCTCGGCCGCCGCACGGGCCACCGAACCACCCTGCGTACGCGGCTTCTTGCCTGGCACCAGCGGCTGGAGGCCCTTGGAGAGCAGCTCCTCCTCGGCCGCCTTGACGATCTTCGACATCGTCTTGACGGTCTCCACCGGGTACGCGCCCACGCTGGACTCGGCCGACAGCATGACCGCGTCCGCGCCGTCCAGGATCGCGTTGGCCACGTCGGAAGCCTCGGCGCGGGTCGGCCGGGAGTTGGTGATCATCGACTCCATCATCTGGGTCGCGACGATCACCGGCTTGGCGTTGCGCCGGCACAGCTCGATCAGGCGCTTCTGCACCATGGGGACCTTCTCGAGCGGGTACTCGACGGCGAGGTCACCGCGGGCGACCATCACACCGTCGAACGCCATCACGACGTCCTCCATGTTCTCGACCGCCTGCGGCTTCTCCACCTTGGCGATGACCGGGACCCGGCGGCCCTCCTCGTCCATCACCTTGTGGACGTCCTGCACGTCCTTGGCGTCGCGGACGAAGGACAGCGCGACCATGTCGCAGCCCATGCGCAGCGCGAAGCGGAGGTCCTCGACGTCCTTCTCGGACAGCGCGGGCACGTTGACGGCCGCGCCGGGCAGGTTGATGCCCTTGTGGTCGGAGACGACACCGCCCTCGATGACGATCGTCTTGACCCGCGCACCCTCGACGTCCACGACCTTCAGCTCGACGTTGCCGTCGTTGATCAGGATCTGGTCGCCGCGCGAGACGTCCCCGGGCAGGCCCTTGTACGTCGTACCGCAGATGTGCTTGTCGCCCGGCACGTCCTCGGTCGTGATGATGAACTCGTCACCGCGCTCCAGCTCCACCGGACCCTCGGCGAAGGTCTCCAGCCGGATCTTCGGGCCCTGGAGGTCGGCCAGGACGCCGATGGCGCGCCCGGTCTCCTTGGCGGCGGCCCGGACGCGGTCGTACCGCGCCTGGTGCTCGGCGTGGGTGCCGTGACTGAAGTTGAACCGGGCCACATTCATGCCCGCCTCGATCATGGCGACGAGCCTGTCGTGGGTGTCGACCGCGGGGCCGAGAGTACAGACGATTTTCGAACGGCGCATGAGGCGATCCTATCGGTTTGTTTCACTGCGGAATATTCCGGCCGGCGGAAGATACAGACGATGCAAATGGGCGGACAGGCGCTCAGGCGTGTTACTGCGGTGTAATGCTCAGCTCTTCTTTCCGACCAGCGCATAGGTCTGCGTCGCGATCTCCAGTTCCTCGTCGGTCGGCACCACGGCGACGGCCACCCGCGCGGACGCGGGCGAGATCAGCCGGGCCCCGTCGGACCGTACGGCGTTCAGCTCCTCGTCCACCGCCAGGCCAAGGCCGTCGAGGCCGGCGACCGCCGCGGCACGCACGGCCGCCGCGTTCTCCCCGACGCCGGCCGTGAACGCCACCGCGTCCACCTGCCCGAGTACGGCGTAATAGGCGCCGATGTACTTCTTGATGCGATGAATGTAAATGTCGAAGGCGAGGGCCGCCGCTTCGTCGCCCTCGTCGACGCGGCGCCGGATCTCCCGCATGTCATTGTCCCCGCACAGACCGAACAGACCGCTCCTCTTGTTGAGGAGAGTGTCGATCTCGTCCATGGACATATCCCCGACACGGGCCAAATGGAAGATGACCGCCGGGTCCAGATCACCGGACCGGGTACCCATCACCAGCCCCTCCAGCGGGGTCAGCCCCATCGAGGTGTCCACGCACCGGCCGCGCTCCACCGCCGAGGCGGACGCGCCGTTGCCGAGGTGCAGCACGATCACGTTCACCTCCTCCGGCGCCTTGCCGAGCAGCCGCGCGGTCTCCCGTGACACATAGGCGTGCGAGGTGCCGTGGAAGCCGTAGCGGCGGATGCGGTACCGGTCGGCGATCTTCGGGTCGATCGCGTACCGCGCCGAGGACTCCGGCATCGAGGTGTGGAACGCGGTGTCGAAGACGGCGACCTGGGGCAGGTCCGGGCGCAGCGCCGTGGCGGTACGGATGCCGGTCAGGTTGGCCGGGTTGTGCAGCGGCGCGACCGGGATCAGCCGCTCGATCTCGGTGAGTACCGAGTCGTCGATGACGGTGGGCTCGGTGAAGAACATGCCGCCGTGCACCACCCGGTGCCCGATCGCGGCCAGCTCCGGCGAGTCCAGGCCGAGGCCGTCGCGGGTCAGCTCCTCGGCGACCGACTTCAGCGCGGTCTCGTGGTCGGCGATCGGCCCGCTGTGCTCGCGGGTCTCGCCGGTGGCCACCAGGGTGTGGCGCAGCCGGGAGGTCTGCTCGCCGATCCGCTCCACCAGGCCCACCGCGAGACGGCTGCTGTCCCGCATGTCCAGGAGCTGGTACTTCAGCGAGGACGAGCCGGAGTTGAGGACGAGTACACGGGTGGGGGTCACTGCTGGGAAGCCCTTTCGGTCGGCGCCTGCGCCTGGATCGCGGTGATGGCGACCGTGGTGACGATGTCCTGCACCAGGGCGCCGCGCGAGAGGTCGTTGACCGGCTTGCGCAGGCCCTGGAGGACCGGTCCCACGGCGATCGCCCCGGCCGAGCGCTGGACGGCCTTGTAGGTGTTGTTGCCCGTGTTGAGGTCCGGGAAGATCAGCACGCTGGCCTGGCCGGCCACCTCCGAGCCGGGCAGCTTGGTCGCGGCCACGGCGGCGTCCACGGCCGCGTCGTACTGGATCGGGCCCTCGATCTTCAGGTCGGGCCGCTGCTCGCGGGCCAGCTCGGTCGCCTCGCGCACCTTGTCCACGTCGGCGCCGGAGCCGGAGGTGCCGGTGGAGTACGACAGCATGGCGATCCTCGGCTCCACGCCGAACTGCGCGGCCGTCGCCGCCGACTCCACCGCGATGTCCGCGAGCTGCTCGGCGTTCGGGTCGGGGTTGACCGCGCAGTCGCCGTAGACCAGCACCTTGTCGGCCAGGCACATGAAGAAGACCGAGGAGACGATCGCGGAGTCCGGCTTGGTCTTGATGATCTCGAAGGCCGGGCGGATGGTGGCCGCGGTGGAGTGCACCGAGCCGGAGACCATGCCGTCGGCCAGGCCCTCCTGCACCATCAGGGTGCCGAAGTAGTTCACGTCGGAGACCACGTCGTAGGCCAGCTCCACCGTGACGCCCTTGTGGGCGCGCAGGGCGGCGTACTTCTCGGCGAAGGAGTCGCGCAGCTCGGAGGTGGCCGGGTCGATCAACTGGCAGTCGCCCAGGTCGATCCCGAGGTCGGCGGCCTTCTTGCGGATCTGGTCCACCGGGCCGAGCAGGGTGAGGTCGCACACGCCCCGCCGCAGCAGCACCTCCGCCGCGTGCAGGACGCGCTCCTCGGTGCCCTCGGGCAGCACGACCCGGCGCTTGTCGGAGCGCGCCTGCTCCAGCAGCTTGTGCTCGAACATCATCGGGGTGACCCGGCCGCCGCTGGGCGCGGAGACCCGGCGGGCCAGGTCGGAGGTGTCCGCGTACCGCTCGAACAGACCGAGCGCGGTCTCCGCCTTGCGCGGGGTGGCGGCCGTCATCCGGCCCTCCAGCGAGAAGAGCTGCCCGGCGGTGGGGAAGCTGGTGCCGGCCACCGAGAGCACCGGGGTGCCGGGGGCGAGACGGGCGGCCAGGGTGAGGATCTCCTCGCTCGGCACCTCGTCCAGGGTGAGCAGCACACCGGCGATGGGCGGGGTGCCGGCGCTGTGCGCGGCCAGCGAGCCGACGACCAGGTCGGCGCGGTCGCCCGGCGTCACGACCAGGCAGCCGGGGGTCAGGGCGGCGAGGAAGTTGGGCAGCATGGCGCCGCCGAAGACGAAGTCCAGCGCGTCGCGGGCCAGGCCGGAGTCGTCGCCCAGCAGCACCTTGGCGCCGAGGGCGTGCGCGATCTGCGAGACGGTCGGCGCGGAGAGGGCGGGTTCGTCGGGCAGGACGTAGCAGGGGACCGGCATGCGGTCGGTGAGCCGGTCGGCGATCTTGTCGCGGTCCTCTCGGGCGGCGCGGTTGGCGACCATGGCGAGGACGTCGCAGCCGAGGCCCGCGTAGGCGCGGTAGGCGTTGCGGGTCTCGGCGAGCACCGACTCGGCGGACTGCTTGCGGGCGCCGACCACCGGGATCACGGACGCGCCGAACTCGTTGGCGAGGCGGGCGTTGAGGGCCAGCTCGTCGGGGAGCTGGGTGTCGGCGAAGTCGGTGCCGAGGACGAGGACCACGTCGTAGTCGCGGGCGACCAGGTGGAAGCGGTCGACCAGGGTGGAGACGAGTTCGTCGGTGCCGCGCTCGGCCTGGAGCGTGGACGCCTCCTGGTAGCCCATGCCGTACACGGTCGCGGGGTCCTGCTGGAGGCGGTAGCGGGACCGCAGCAGTTCGAAGAGGCGGTCGGGGCCGTCGTGGACGAGGGGGCGGAACACCCCGACCCGGTCGACCTGCCGGGTCAGCAGTTCCATGACGCCCAGGTCGACGACCTGCCGGCCGTCGCCCCGGTCGATCCCGGTCACGTACACGCTGCGTGTCACGCGTGCTCTCCGATCCTTGCTCGTACGGCGGCCGCCTTCCCGGCGCCGCCGTACGCCTGCACAGAAATCGCCCACCCGAGGTGAGCGGAACCCTCTTGACAATACCCGCGGGCCTGGATAAGGCGCCCGTCAGCCCGGTGGGGGTCCGAACATGCTGGTGGGGGCGGTGGTCGTCGGCCGTTCGGTGGCCGTGAAAGAATCGGAGCGGCTCACCGGTACCCACAGCGAGCAGGAGACACAGCACGATGCGCATCGGAGTTCTCACCGCAGGCGGCGACTGCCCCGGCCTGAACGCCGTGATCCGGTCGGTCGTGCACCGCGCCGTGGCGCACTACGGCGACGAGGTCATCGGCTTCGAGGACGGTTACCGGGGGCTGCTGGACAGCCACTACCGCACCCTCGACCTGGACGCGGTCAGCGGCATCCTGGCGCTCGGCGGCACCATCCTCGGCTCCTCCCGCCTGGAGCGGGACCGGCTGCGCGAGGCCTGCGAGCGGGCGACCGACATGGCCGAGGAGTTCGGCATCGACGCGCTGATCCCGATCGGTGGCGAGGGCACGCTGACGGCGGCCCGGATGCTGTCCGACGCGGGGCTGCCGGTCGTCGGTGTGCCGAAGACCATCGACAACGACATCTCCGGCACCGACCGCACCTTCGGCTTCGACACCGCGGTGGGCGTGGCCACGGAGGCGATGGACCGCCTGAAGACCACGGCCGAGTCGCACCAGCGGGTCATGGTCGTCGAGGTCATGGGCCGGCACGCGGGCTGGATCGCGCTGGAGTCCGGCATGGCCGCCGGCGCACACGGCATCTGCCTGCCCGAGCGGCCCTTCGACCCGGCCGACCTGGTGAAGATGGTCGAGGAGCGGTTCGCGCGCGGCAAGAAGTTCGCCGTGGTCTGCGTCGCCGAGGGTGCCCACCCGCTCGACGGCACGATGGACTACGGCAAGGGCGACATCGACCAGTTCGGCCACGAGCGCTTCCAGGGCATCGGCACCGCGCTCGCCTACGAACTCGAGCGCCGCCTCGGCAAGGAGGCCCGCCCGGTCATCCTCGGCCACATCCAGCGCGGCGGCACCCCCACCGCCTACGACCGCGTCCTCGCCACCCGCTTCGGCTGGCACGCCGTCGAAGCCGCCCACCGGGGCGAATTCGGCGGCATGACCGCCCTCCGCGGCACCGACATCGCGATGGTCCCCCTGGCGGAGGCGGTCACCGAACTGAAGACGGTCCCCGTGTCCCGCATGGACGAGGCGGAGTCGGTCTTCTAGCCCGGTCGCTTTCCGGAGCGGGGCTCCTCAGTCCGCGATGTCCACCCCGTAGCCGCGCGCCAGCTCCGCGAGACTGAAGTCGTGGCCCTGGCCGATCGCGCGGAAGCGCCAGGCCGGACCACGGCGGTACAGCTCGGCCAGGAGCAAGGTGCGTTCCGTGGTGGCGGCGTCGAGGGTGGCACGTGCCAGTGGGGCGTCACCACCGCCCGGTGCGGTCGCCACCTGGACCGCGCCGATTTCGCCGAAGGTCGGGTCACCGTCCACGGCGGCGGCCACCACGATCCGGTGGAACGCGGGCGGGAGCGCCGCCAGGTCGACGGTGATCGTCTGTTCGGCCGGGCCGTCGGCGAGCAGGCGCACCGTGCCGCCGGGGTTCTCCGGTGCGCCGTAGAAGACGAAGTCCTCGTCGAAGGTGACCTGGCCGTCCTCGTCGAGCACGAAGGCGACGACATCGACCTCGCAGTCGGCCGGTGGCGCCCAGGACGCGGTCACGTGCCACGGCCGGGTCGCGTCCGGCAGGTCGGTGACCCCGCCGCGCGGCAGTACCAGCGGGGCGGGGTGCGACGGTTCCTCCGCGGGCCCGGGAGCGTCCAGGAGCCCGGTGCCCGCGAGCCAGCCGATGTCCCGCACGGGCAGTCCCAGCTCGGTGACGCGTGCCATGCGGCGGTCCCGGTCACCGTCGGCGAGGAGCAGGACGTCGGTCACGCCTCGGCTGAGGTTGACGGCGGCCGAACCGCCCAGCTCCACCAGGCGGGTACGGGCGGCCGCCGCCTCGGCGTGTGGGCCGCCGAGAATCAGCACGCGCCGTCCGGCCAGCGGTTTGTCGGGCGTACGGACGACGGGTTCGGGCCGCTTCGGCGCCCGTGGGGCGGGCACGACCGGTTCCTGGTGCGCCGTGCCGGGTCGTACGTCGCCCAGGAGGCTCAGGAAGGCGGCTTCGTCGATCACCGGTACGCCCTCGGCGGCTGCGCGACGGGCCTTGGTGGAGCGGACGGCCGGGTCGTCGGTGACCAGGACGCTGGTGTGGCGGCTGACGGACCCCATCACGTTCAGCCCGGCCGCGACCGAGCGGGCGATCAGTTCGGTCCGCGCCGTGGCGGTCTCTCCGGTAATGGCAACCTTCATGCCCTGTACCAGCGGCCCGCCCTCCGTCAGACGCCCCGGATTGCGGTACGCGCACGGTGTCTTGGGCGGGCTGGGCGCGAACCGCGAGTTCTGCCGGGGCGGGCAGGCCACCAGGGGCAGCGCCAGGCCGAGGCGGGCGGACTCCCGCAGCGAGGCACCGAAGATGCCGGCCAGTACGCGGGTGTCGTCCAGGGCGTCGTGCGCCCAGGTCTGCCGGACGCCGTAATGGGCGGCAAGGGTGCTCAACTTCAGGTCTGGTGTGGGTGGTTCGAGCTGGCGATTGAGGGCCAGGGTGCACAGTCGCCGCGACACCGGAAGGGATAGCCGGGCGCGCGAGAACTCGTGGTCCAGGAAGCCGTAGTCGAACTGCGCGTTGTGGGCAACCATCACCCGGCCCCGTAGCAGGGCCGCTATCTCCTCGGCGACCTGCGCGAAGTCCGGTGCACCGCTGAGCCGTTCGCGGGTGAGCCCGTGCACGTGGACCGGCCCCGGATCGCAGCCGGGGTCCACCAGCGTCGAGAACTCGCCGGTGCGTGCGCCGTCCGGGCCCATCGTCACGACCGCGACCGACAGCACGCGGTCCCGCCGCGCGACGAGCCCCGAGGTCTCCACGTCCACGAGCGCCCACTCATGGGCGTAACCGGGGGGCAAGGGCGTGGTGATGGCGGTGTTTCCGAGGGTCATACCGGAAAGGATGATCCGGATTTCACCATTCCTTCAACTCTCCTACGTCTGGCGGCCTGTGGAGGCGGCTCGTAGGGGGCTCATTTCAACGTCCCCGGCCCTCCTCCTCGGACAGCCAGCGGTAGATCAGTTCCGGGCGGCCCACCTGGCCGTACTGGGGGCTCCTGGTCGCTCTGGCCGTGGTCACCAGATGCTCCAGGTAGCGGCGGGCCGTGATGCGGGAGATGCCCACCGATTCGGCCACGCCTGCTGCCGTGAGGCCGGTGGGGGTGGCGCGCAGGGCCGCTGTGACTCGTTGCAGGGTGGGGGCGCTCAGCCCCTTGGGGAGCGTGGGCGGGGCCGGGGTGCGGAGGGTGGCCAGCGCCTGGTCCACCTCGTCCTGGCCGCTCGCCTCGCCTGCCGCCGCGTGGTAGTCCGCGTAGCGGAGCAGGCGGTCGCGGAGGGTGGCGAAGGTGAAGGGCTTCAGGACGTACTGGACCACGCCCAGCGAGACACCCTCGCGGACCACCGCCAGGTCACGGGCCGAGGTGACCGCGATGACGTCCGCCTGGTGGCCCGCCGCGCGCAGGGAGCGGGCGAGCTGGAGGCCGTGCACGTCGGGGAGGTGCAGGTCGAGCAGGAGGAGGTCGACCGGGGTGCGGTCCAGGACGCGCCGTGCGGCGGCGCCGGTTCCCGCCTTGCCGACGGCGACGAAGCCCGGCACCCGGCCGACGTAGAGGACATGCGCGTCCGCCGCCACCGGATCGTCCTCCACCACCAGGACACGGATGGGTGGCTGCTCGGGGGTCATACGGCGCCTCCCGGCGGCCCGAGCGGCAGCCGGGCCTCGAACGCCGCACCCCCGCCCTCCGCCTCGGTGACCGTCAGCGTGCCCGTGAGCCGGGTGACCGTCTGGCGGGCCAGTGCCAGACCGAGGCCCCGCCCGCCGGGGCCGGCCGGCTTGGTGGTGAAGCCGCGTCGGAAGACGAGGTCCGCGTGGGCCGGGTCGACGCCGGGACCGGTGTCGGCCACGCGCAGCAGCAGCGCCTCGCCGGCCGCGTACGCCGTCACCGTGACCCGCGCCCGCGCGCTGCCCTGCGCCGCGTCCACCGCGTTGTCGATCAGGTTGCCCAGGATGGTGACGAGGTCGCGCACCGCGAGGTCCGGCGGGAGTACGCCGTCGTCGAGCCGGCTCTCGGGCGAGACGACCAGCTCCACGCCCCGCTCGTGCGCCTGCGCCGTCTTGCCCAGCAGCAGCGCGGCCAGCACCGGCTCGCCCACCGCCGCGACCACCTGGTCGGTGAGCGTCTGGGCCAGCTCCAGCTCGGCCGTGGCGAACTCCACCGCCTCCTCCGCCCGCCCCAGCTCGATCAGGGAGACCACGGTGTGCAGCCGGTTCGCCGCCTCGTGCGCCTGCGACCGCAACGCCTGGCTGAACCCGCGCTCGGAGTCCAGCTCGCCCGTCAGCGACTGGAGTTCGGTCACATCCCGGAGCGTGACGACCGTACCCCGGTGCTCCCCGCCGGACACCGGCGAGGTGTTGACCACCAGCACGCGGGACGCGGTCAGGTGCACCTCGTCGACCCGTGGCTCCGAGGACAGCAGCGCCCCCGTGAGCGGCCCCGGCAGCCCCAGCTCCGCGACCGACAGACCGACCACCTGGCCGCCGACCCCGAGCAGCTCGCGCCCGCCGTCGTTGATCAGCGCCACCCGGTACCGCCCGTCCAGCATCAGCAGCCCCTCGCGCACCGCGTGCAGCGCCGCCTGGTGGTAGTCGTGCATCCGGCTCAGCTCGGCCGCGTTCATCCCGTGGGTGTGCCGCCGCAGCCGCGCGTTGATCACGTACGTACCCACTGCCCCCAGCAGCAGCGCCGCCCCCGCCACCCCGAGCAGCGCCGTCACCTGGTCCTGGACCCGCGCGCTGATCGCCTCCACCTTGATCCCGGCGCTGACCAGCCCCACCACCCGGCCCCCGTCCGTCACCGGAGTCACCGCGCGCACGGACGGGCCCAGCGTGCCGGTGTACGTCTCGGTGAAGGTGTGCCCCCGCAGGGCGGGCCCGGTCCGGCCGAGGAAGCGCCGGCCTATCTCGTCCCGCGACGGATGGGTCCAGCGGATGCCCTGCGGGTCCATGATCGTGACGAAGTCGACCTCGGCGTCCCGCATCACCCGCAGCGCGTAGGGCTCAAGCTCGGCGGAGGGGTCCGGGGTACGGATCGCCGCCCGCACCGAGGGCGCGTCCGCGATGGACCGGGCCACCGCCGTGACCTGGCGTTCCGCCGCGTCCCGCGCCTGACGCTGGTCGCTGACGTAGGTGAACAGGGCGTACCCGGCCACCACCACTGCGACCAGCACCGCCTGCATGGCGAAGAGCTGGCCCGCCAGGCTGCGGGGTCGGGGGAGGGCGGGGGCACGCATGCCAGCAGTGTGCCTGTCCGTTCGGGCATGAACTAAATGAACGGAAGGGTGACCGCCCTCACACGGCGGGAGATAGTCTCCGCGATCCCCTGCAACGCCCGGACGTGAGCCGCACGCCGGTCATGCCGACGAAGACGTCAAGGAGAGCAGTCGTGGCCGCCAGCACCCCCGGTACGGCACCAGCCGCCCCCGCCGTGAAGCGGGACCGTACCCATTACCTGTACATAGCCGTCATCGTGGCGGTCGCGCTCGGCATCGCCGTGGGCCTGATCTGGCCCGACGCCGGTGTGGAGCTGAAGCCGCTCGGCACCGGGTTCGTGAATCTGATCAAGATGATGATCTCGCCGGTCATCTTCTGCACGATCGTGCTCGGGATCGGCTCCGTACGCAAGGCCGCGAAGGTCGGCGCGGTCGGTGGCATCGCGCTCGGCTACTTCACCGTGATGTCGCTGGTGGCGCTCACCATCGGCCTGGTCGTCGGCAACGTGCTGCACCCCGGCGAGGGCCTGCACCTGACCGCCGCGCTCCGCCAGAGCGGCCACGCGCAGGTGTCCGCCGACGCGCTGCCCCCGGTGGACTTCGTGCTCTCGATCATCCCGGTCACCTTCGTGTCCGCCTTCACCGAGGGCCAGGTCCTCCAGACCCTGCTGGTCGCGCTGCTCACGGGCTTCGCGCTGCAGGCGCTGGGGGCGGCCGGGCAGCCCGTACTGCGGGGCATCGAGCACGTCCAGCGGCTGGTCTTCCGCATCCTGGCCATGGTCATGTGGGCCGCGCCCATCGGCGCGTTCGGCGCGATCGCGGCCGTAGTCGGCTCGTCCGGCATCGACGCGCTCAAGAGCCTCGCCGTGCTGATGTTCGGCTTCTACCTCACCTGCGTGCTGTTCGTCTTCGTGGTGCTGGGCGCGCTGCTGCGCATCGTCTCCGGGCTGAACATCTTCCTGCTGCTGAAGTACCTCGCCCGCGAGTTCCTGCTGATCCTGTCGACCTCGTCCTCGGAGTCCGCGCTGCCGAGGCTCATCGCCAAGCTGGAGCACCTCGGCGTCAGCAAGGCGGTCGTGGGCATCACCGTGCCGACCGGGTACTCCTTCAACCTCGACGGGACCATGATCTACATGACCATGGCGTCCCTCTACATCGCGGACGCGCTGGGTACGCCGATGTCACTCGGTGAGCAGATCCCGTTGCTGCTCTTCCTGCTGCTGGCGTCCAAGGGCGCGGCGGGGGTCAGCGGCGCCGGGCTCGCCACGCTCGCGGGCGGTCTCCAGTCGCACAAGCCGGCGCTGGTGGACGGGATCGGCCTGGTGGTCGGCATCGACCGGTTCATGAGCGAGGCGCGGGCGCTGACCAACTTCGCGGGCAACTCCGTCGCCACGGTGCTGATCGGTACGTGGACGAAGGAGATCGACTCCGAGCGGGTGCGTCGGGTGCTCGCGGGCGAGCTGCCGTTCGACGAGACGACGTTGCTGGACGACGGGCGGGAGGACGAGCCGTCCACGCCCTCGGCCCCGGCCGAGGGGGAGGGCGGGAAGGAACTCGCCAAGGCATGAGGAGCCTCTGGCCGAGGTGTCTTCCGGGGCCCGCCTGAAGGGCCTTCTGTCGCCGGCCGCCCGACCCCGCCTGAACCGGGGCCGGGCGGCCGGTCTTTCATGCCGCCTCGCTCGCGCGGGCCACCAACTCCGTCGCCGTGTCGCTCGGTACGCCCGCCGCCGTGAGCGCGGTGACCGCCGCCGCGTGGCCCGCCTCCTCGGCCGGGAGCAGCCCCTCGTTCACCGCCTCCATGACCGCGAAGAGCAGTTGCTCGTGCACGAAGGCCAGCGCGGCGGCCGGCAGCGGTGAGCTGAACACCCCTTCGTCCAGCCCGCGCTGGAGGACCCGCGTCTTCTCCTCGCGCAGGGGGGCGAGGCGGTCGCGGATGCCCTGGACGGTGACCGTGCGCTGGGCCAGCGCGATCAGCAGGCGGTAGCGGTCGGCGATCTCCCACACCGCGAGCACGGAACGGGCCACCGCGTCGGCCGGCCCGGCGCCGTCGTCCCGGGCGCACAGGTTCGCCTCCGTCAGCACCCGCACCGCGTCGTCGACGAGCGTGCCGATCAGCGCCTCCCGGCTGGGGAAGTGCCCGTACACCGTGCGCCGTACGACACCGGCGGCGCGCGCGATCTGGTCCATCGAGGCGTCCGGGTCGCGCAGCAGCTCGGCGAGGGCGACGTCGAGGATGCGGCGGCGGTTGGTGTCGGCGCGGCTGGGGTTACCCGTGGTCATGGCAGTCATTGTGCACACCTTCTCGACTTGCACGGCACTGTGCAAGGTCGTACATTGCACATGGTTGTGCAATTGCACGCCACTGTGCAAGTACCTGTTGTGCCTGATGTCGAGGAAGGTCAGCCGCTGTCATGCGACTCGTCATGAACGAACCGGTCGAGAGGATGGAGCGCCCGTACGCCCGGCGCTGGTGGGCGCTGCTCGTCCTCTGCCTCAGCCTGCTGATCATCGTGATGGCCAACACCGCCCTCACGGTCGCCGCGCCCGACATGACCCGCGACCTGGGGCTGTCCAGCGCGGACCTGCAGTGGGTCATCGACGGCTACACCGTCCCGTATGCCGCGCTGATGCTGCTGCTGGGCGCGATCGGCGACAAGTACAGCCGGCGCGGGGCGCTGATCCTCGGCCTCGTCGTCTTCGGTGGCGGCGCGGTGTTCGGCAACCTCGCGGACTCGTCCGCCACCGTCATCGCGGCCCGCGCGGTCATGGGCGTCGGCGCGGCGCTGATCATGCCCGCGACGCTCTCGCTGCTCGCGGCGACCTTCCCGCGCGCCGAGCGGGTCAAGGCGATCACCCTGTGGACCGCCACCGCGGGCCTCGCCATCGCGGCCGGCCCGGTCGTCGCGGGCGCGCTGCTGCGGGACCACGGCTGGGCCTCGACCTTCCTGATCAACGTGCCGGTGGCCGCCGTGGCGATCGTCGGCGCGCTGGTCCTCGTACCGCCGTCCAAGGCCGGTCACCACGAGCGCATCGACTACGTCGGCGGGCTGCTGTCCGTGCTGTGGATCGCCGCGCTGGTGTACATGATCATCGAGGGGCCGCACTTCGGGTGGGGCGTCAAGGCGGTGACCGCCGCGGTCGTCGCGGGCGTCGGCCTGATCGCCTTCGTCCTGTGGGAGCTTCGCCACCCGCGCCCGGTGCTGGACGTGCGCCGCTTCGCCGACCGCCGCTTCGCGGGCTCCAACCTCGCGGTCGCCCTCTTCTTCCTGGCCGTGTTCGGCGCGTTCTACTACCTCACCCAGCACCTCCAGTTCGTCCTCGGCTACGACGCCCTGGAGACCGGCGTCCGCATGCTCCCCCTGGCCGGCGCGGTCTTCGCCGGCTCCGCGCTCACCGGCTACCTCACCCCCCGCGTCGGCATGCGCTGGACGGTCGGCGCGGGCATGGTCGCCGGCACGGTGGCGCTCGCCCTGCTGACCCGCGTCGACGCGGGCTCGACGTACGCCGACTTCGTCCCGTCCCTGGTGATCCTGGGCCTCGCCATCGGCCTCGCCCTCTCCCCCTGTACGGACGCGATCATGGGCGCGTTCCCGGAGTCCGAACTGGGCGTGGGCGGCGCGGTCAACGACACGTCGCTGGAACTGGGCGGCTCGCTCGGTATCGCGATCCTGGGCTCCCTGCTGGCGACCTCGTACGACGACCACCTGACGTCGGCGACGAAGGGGTCCGGCCTGCCGGCCCAGGCCCTCGCCACGGCGCAGGACTCCGTGGGGGCGGGGTATGCGGTGGCGCAGGCCATCGGCGAGAAGGCCCAGTCGCTCGCCGCGAAGGCGGCCGGGGCCACGGACCCGCAGCAGGCGGCCCAGCTCAAGCAGCAGGCGTCCTCGCTGGCGACGGGCGCGCACCGGATGGCGGAGGCCGTGGGGTCGTCGTTCTCGGACGCGGTGGCGCATACGAGCCTGATCGGGGCGGTGATCCTGGGGATCGGGACGGTCGTGGTAGCGGTGCTGCTGCCGGGGCGGGAGACGGTGCCTCCGGCGGAGGTTGCCGAGAAGTCGGAAGAAACCCCCGTAGAGGTTGCCGCCGGCTGACGTCGGCCGACGTGCCGCTCCGGAGCTTGACGGAGCGGCACGTTTCCCCGCCTGACCGCCTTGCCCTGACGCCCACGTCACCCCCTACCGTCGAAGCCATGCGAATCGGTGAGCTGGCCGAGCGCGCCGGGACGACCGTGCGGGCGCTGCGGTACTACGAGACGCGGGGGCTGTTGCCCGCGCGGCGGGACGGCAATGGGCATCGGCGGTACGACGAGCGGGATCTCGTGCTGCTGACGCAGATCCGGACGCTCAGGGACTTCGGGTTCGAGCTGGAGGAGACGCGGCCGTTCGTGGAGTGTCTGCGGGCCGGGCACCCGGAGGGGGACGCGTGTCCGGCGTCGCAGGCCGTGTACCGGCGGAAGCTGGATGAGCTGGACGGGCTCATCGGCGAGCTGGTGGCGGTGCGGGAAACGGTCGCGGGGGAGCTGCGACGGGCCGAGGAGGCGCGGGCCGGGCTGGCCGCCGAGGCGCTGGTTCCGGGGGGCCCGGAACCCGTGTGCGAGCTGGGAGGGCGAAAGGCATGAGTGTCATCAGCGGTCTTGACGAGGTCACGGACGCGAATTTCGAGGCGGAGGTGCTCGGCTCCGATCTCCCGGTGCTGGTGCAGTTCACCGCCGACTGGTGCGGGCCCTGCCGGCAGCTCGCGCCGGTGCTGAAGGACATCGCCTTCGCGGAGGGCGACCGGCTGAAGGTGGTCCAGCTCGACGTGGACCGCAACCCCGGCACCACCATCGCCTACCAGGTGCTCTCAACCCCCACCCTCCTGGTCTTCCAGGACGGTGAACCGGTGCGCTCCATGGTCGGGGCCCGGCCCAGGCGCAAGCTGCTGGAGGAGCTGGCCGACCTGCTCTGACAAAGCACGCCGCAAGCAAAGAAATCCCCCGGGCATGGGCGCCCGGGGGATTTCTTTCGGTATATTGGACCGTTCACGACTTCTTTATGAGAGGTCATGTGGAAGCTTGATGAGCACAGTATATGCGGGCGGGAGTGGAATTGTCAAACACCGAATTTCCGGACGATGAATTGCGGTTCGAGCAGGAATTCATCGACGGACTCTACGAGCGCGTGGACGAGCTGCGCGGCGACGCCGAGACCGGCGTCAGGGACGCCCTCGCGCAGGGCGACAAGCCCCAGCAGGCACGCCTGGAGCGGGACATCCTGGTCGCCGAGCGCTCCGGGCTGCTCGCCGCGCTGAACTCCGTGGACGGCTCGCTCTGCTTCGGCCGGATCGACCTCGCCGACGGCACCACCCACCACATCGGCCGTATCGGCCTGCGCCGCGAGGACACCGAGCGCACCCCCGTCCTCATCGACTGGCGCGCCGACGTCGCCCGCCCCTTCTACGTGGCCACCGGCCACACCCCGATGGGCCTGCGCCGCCGCCGGCACATCACCAGCGAGGGCCGTACCGTCACCGCGCTGCACGACGAGATCCTCGACCTCGGCGACGACACCCGCACCGGCCACGAGGACCCCACCGGCGACGCCGTCCTGCTCGCCGCGCTGAACACCGCCCGCACCGGCCGCATGAACGACATCGTGCAGACCATCCAGGCCGAGCAGGACGACATCATCCGGGCACCCCACCGGGGCGTGATGGTGGTCGAGGGCGGCCCCGGCACCGGCAAGACCGCGGTCGCCCTGCACCGCGCCGCCTACCTGCTCTACGAGCACCGCGAGCTGCTCGCCCGCCGCGCGGTGCTCATCGTCGGCCCCAACCCCGCCTTCCTCGGCTACATCGGCGAGGTACTGCCCTCGCTCGGCGAGACCGGCGTCCTGCTGGCCACGGTCGGGGAGCTGTTCCCCGGCGTGAAGGCCACCGCCACCGACACCCCCGAGGCGGCCGTGGTCAAGGGCCGTGCGGAGATGGCCGACGTGCTCGCCGCCGTCGTGGCCGAGCGGCAGGCGCTGCCGGACCCGGTGATCGCCATCGAGCACGACCGCGAGGTGCTGATGCTCGACGAGGGCCTGGTCGCCACCGCCCGCGAGCGCACCCGGGCGGCCAAGCTGCCCCACAACGCGGCCCGCGAGCACTTCGAGGGCCACATCCTCAACACCCTCACCGACCTGTACGCCGAGCGCGTGGGCACCGACCCCTACGACGGCAGCAGCCTGCTCGACCCCTCCGACATCACCCAGATCCGCGACGAGCTCGCCGAGAACCCCGAAGTCTGGGCCGCCATCGACCAGTTGTGGCCCCGGATCACCCCGCGCCGGCTGGTCGCGGACTTCCTCGCCGAGCCCGACGGCCACCTCTCGCCCGAGGACGCCGACGCGGTACGCCGTCCCGTCACCCGCGCCTGGACCGTCGCGGACGTGCCCCTGCTGGACGAGGCGGCCGAACTCCTCGGCGAGGACGACCGGCCGGCCCGCGCCCGCGCCGACCGGGAACGGGAGACGCAGATCGCGTACGCGCAGGGTGTGCTGGACGTGTCGTACGCGTCCCGCACCTACGAGTTCGACGACAAGGAGGAGGACGACCCGGAGTCCTCCGAGGTGCTCTCGGCGCACGACATCATCGACGCCGAGCGGTTCGCCGAGCGGCACGAGGAGGACGACCACCGCAGCGCCGCCGAGCGCGCGGCCGCCGACCGGACCTGGGCGTTCGGGCACATCATCGTGGACGAGGCGCAGGAGCTGTCCCCGATGGCGTGGCGGCTGCTGATGCGGCGCAGCCCCACCCGCTCGATGACCCTGGTCGGGGACCCGGTGCAGACCGCCGAGGCGGCCGGGGTCGGGTCCTGGTCGCAGATCCTGCAGCCGTACGTCGAGGACCGCTGGGAGCACACCCGGCTGGGCGTCAACTACCGCACCCCGTCCGAGATCATGGACCTGGCCGCCGCCGTGGTCCGCGCCGAGCACCCGGACTTCGAGCCGCCCAGCTCGGTCCGCTCCACCGGCGTACGCCCCTGGGTGCGCGACGCCTCCGGCGACCTGCCCGGCGCGGTCGCGCGGGCGGTGGCCGAGCTGACCCCGGCCGAGGGACGGCTCGCGGTCATCGCCCCGCGCGCCCTGCACGCCACCGTCGCCGGCGCGCTGGACGGCGTCATGGCGGGCGCCGAGCCCGACCTCACCCGCAACGTGGTCCTGCTCGACCCCCGCCAGTCCAAGGGCCTGGAATTCGACTCGGTGCTGGTCGTCGACCCCGCCGCCTACGGCACCAGCGACCTGTACGTGGCTCTCACCCGTGCCACCCAGCGCCTCGGCGTGCTGCACACCGGCGAGGTCCCGGCGGCGCTCCAGGGGTGACCGGGCTCCGTCCGGGGGCCGGCCGACGGACCCCCGGACGGTCGCGGTCTCACGCCGGCCGCAGCCACACCGTGGCCAAGGGCGGCAGCGTCAGGCGGATGCTGGCCGGGCGGCCGTGCCAGGGCTGGGGTTCCGGCTTGACCGTGCCCTGGTTGGCGACATCCCCGCCGCCGTAGCGGGCGAGGTCGGTGTTGAGGGTCTCGTGCCAGGCGGGGACGTCGTCGGGGACGCCGAGGCGGTAGTCGTGGCGGGCCAGCGGGGAGAGGTTGGCGACGCACAGCAGCGGGCCGCCCTCGGCGTCGCGGCGCAGGAAGGCGAAGACGTTGTCCTCCGCCGCGTCCCCCACGATCCACTCGAACCCCGCCGGATCGGTGTCCCGCTCCCACAGGGCCGGGGTCGCCCGGTACGCGGTGTTCAGGTCGCGCACCAGCTCCCGTACGCCCCGGTGCTCGGACTCGGCGCCGTAGGCCGGGTCCAGCAGCCACCAGTCCGGGCCGTGCGCCTCGGACCACTCGGCGCCCTGCGCGAACTCCTGACCCATGAAGAGGAGTTGCTTGCCGGGGTGGGACCACATGAAGGCCAGGTAGGCCCTGAGGCCGGCGCGCTGCTGCCACCAGTCGCCCGGCATCTTGGAGACCAGCGACCGCTTGCCGTGCACGACCTCGTCGTGGGAGATGGGCAGCACGTAGTTCTCGCTGTACGCGTACACCATCGAGAAGGTCATCTCGTGGTGGTGGTACTTGCGGTGCACCGGCTCGTGGCTCATGTAGGCCAGCGAGTCGTGCATCCAGCCCATGTTCCACTTCAGCCCGAAGCCCAGCCCGCCGAAGCCGCTCGGGCCCTTGTGGTGGGTCGGCCGGGTCACACCGTCCCAGGCGGTGGACTCCTCGGCGATGGTGACCACGCCGGGGCAGCGCCGGTAGACGGTGGCGTTCATCTCCTGGAGGAAGGCGACCGCGTCCAGGTTCTCCCGCCCGCCGAACTCGTTCGGCGTCCACTGGCCCGCCTCGCGCGAGTAGTCGAGGTAGAGCATCGAGGCGACCGCGTCCACGCGGAGGCCGTCGATGTGGAACTCCTCGCACCAGTAGACCGCGTTGGCCACCAGGAAGTTCCGCACCTCGCGCCGCCCGAAGTCGAACTCCAGCGTGCCCCAGTCCGGATGGGCGGCGCGCAGGGGATCGCCGTGCTCGTACAGCGGCCGCCCGTCGAACTCGGCCAGCGCCCACTCGTCGCGCGGGAAATGGGCGGGCACCCAGTCCATCAGCACCCCGATGCCCGCCTGATGCAGCTTGTCCACCAGGTACTTGAAGTCGTCGGGTGTACCGAGCCGGGCCGTCGGGGCGTAGAACCCGGTGACCTGATAGCCCCAGGAGCCCCCGAAGGGATGCTCGGCCACCGGCATCAGCTCGACGTGGGTGAAGCCGAGGTCGCCGACGTACGCGGGAAGCTGCTCGGCGAGCTGGCGGTACGTCAGTCCCGGACGCCAGGACGGCAGGTGCACCTCGTACACCGAGAAGGGTGCCTCGTGCACCGGACGGTCCGCGCGGTGGGCCATCCACTCCGCGTCGCCCCACTCGTGGTGCGAGACGTCCACGACCGAGGACGTGGCCGGCGGCACCTCCGTACGGCGGGCCATCGGGTCCGCGCGCAGGGTGCGCGAGCCGTCCGGGCGGGTGATCTCGTACTTGTACAGCTCGCCCTCTCCGACCCCCGGCACGAACAGCTCCCACACCCCGGTGGAGCCCAGCGAGCGCATCGGGAAGCCGGTCGCGTCCCAGAAGTCGAAGCCGCCCGCGACCCGCACCCCGAGCGCGTTCGGCGCCCAGACCGCGAACCGGGTCCCGGTCACGCCCTGCTGGGTCAGCACCCGCGACCCGAGCGCCTGCCACAGCTCCTCGTGCCGCCCCTCGCCCAGCAGATGCAGGTCCAGTTCGCCGAGCGTGGGCAGGAAGCGGTACGGGTCCTCGGTCTCGTGCACCGTGCCGTCGTAGGACACCAGCAGCCGGTAGGCCGGGACCTCGGCCAGCGGGAGCAGGCCGGAGAAGAAGCCCTCCCCGTCGTCGCGCAGATCGGCCCGCACGTCCTCGAAGACGACGGTCACCGCCTCGGCGTACGGCCGGAACACCCGGACGGCCACCCCGCCGGGCACCGCGTGCCCGCCCAGCACGGTGTGTGGGTCGTGATGCGTGCCCGCGAGCAGTCGCTCACGGTCGGCCGGGTCCAGGGCCGGGGACACGGCAGGCACCGCGGGCGCCTCCGGCGTACGCGCCTTCGGGATCGCGGGCGCGTACTCCGGTGAGTCCGCCTGCCTGCCGGGTTTCGCCCGGACCTGCTTCACCGGTGCCGCCTGCGAGGACTTGGCCTGCTTCTTGCCGGACTTGCTCTTCGGGCCGGCTGGCTTCTTGGACGTCACGGACGAGTCTCCCGGTCGGGGTCGGGTCGGGCTCAAGACAGGTCGGGCGTGGCGAGGCGGCGCACCGCCGACATCGGGACCGCCAGCCACTCGGGCCGGTGCCGGGCCTCGTAGACGACCTCGTAGATCGCCTTGTCGGTCTCGTACGCGCGCAGCATCACCGGGTCGGTACGGGGGTCGCGGCCGGTGACCTCGGCGTACCCGGTGCAGTATGCGGCCCGGCAGGCGTGCGCCCAGTCGTGCGCCGGGGTTTTCGCCGAGTGGGCCGCGTAGTCGAAGGAGCGCAGCATGCCCGCGATGTCGCGCACCGCGGGCTGCGGCATGCGCCGCTCGGCCAGCGGGCGGGACGGCTCGCCCTCGAAGTCGATCAGCGACCAGCCGTCGCCGGGCGAGCGCAGGCACTGTCCGAGGTGCAGATCGCCGTGCACCCGCTGCGCGGTCCAGGTCTGCCCCTCGCGGGCCAGGTGGGCCAGCGCCTCGAACGCCGAGCGCAGCCCGGTCTCGTACGGCCGCAGCGCGGGCACCGCCTGTACGGCAGCCGCCAGCCGCTCGGTCATCCCGCCTGCCAGCAGCTCCAGTTGGGCATGGCCGACGGTGACGGTCGGCAGGGCGCGGGCGAGGGCGGTGTGCACCTCGGCGGTGGCCCGGCCGAGGGCCCGCGCCTCGTGGGTGAAGTCCTCGCCCTTGGCCAGTTCGCGCAGGGCCAGCTCCCAGCCGTCGGTCGCGCCGTTCATGAAGGGCTGGAGCACGGCGAGGACGTACGGCTCGGTGTCCAGGTCGGCGCGCAGCCAGGCCACCGGCGCGGGCACCCGCGCGCAGCCCTCACGGGCCAGCGCGAGCGGCAGCTCCAGGTCGGGGTTGATGCCGGCGGTGACCCGGCGCAACAGCTTGAGGATGAACGTATCGCCGTACACCACCGAGGAGTTGGACTGCTCGGCGGTCATCAGCCGGGCCACCAGCTGGTCCCGGATCTCGTGTGCCGGGTCCCGCTCGAAGCGCAGCGCGCCGACGCGGGCGCCGGTGCGCAGGGCCTCCAGCAGCACCTCGGCGGGCCGGGGGTCGTACAGGGCGTCGTAGACCGTGCGCCCGTCGAGCGGGCCGTCCACGACATGGCCGATCAGCGCGGGCGCCAGCCGGGGTGGCAGCGCCTCGCGCACGCCTATCAGCAACTGGTAGCAGTCACCGGGCTGCGGGGGAGCGCCCGGCACCGGCGGCTGGTGGACGCGCAGGAGCAGGTGATAGAGACCCAGCCTTCCTTCGGGAGGCAGGAGTTCGGTGGCGGCCACCAGGTCGAAACCGGTGACCGCGCGCCCCTTCCCGGCGAACCAGCGCTGCCGGGGCAGCCATTCGCGCAGCAGGGGGTCGAGCGATTCGAGCAGCTCGGCTGTGGTACCTGACGTGCTGGAGGGGGTGACCGTTTCCGCCATGGGCGTCACGTCCTTTCCCCGGGTCGTCGGGGTGTTACTGAACGGTGCCCCGAGCGGGGCGGCGGAAACCGGTGGCCGCCCCGCTCGATCGCAACTACGCGGCGTCCTGGCGCAGCCGGAACCAGTAGAAGCCGTGCCCGGCCAGCGTCAGCAGGTACGGCAGCTCACCGACGGCCGGGAAGCGCACCCCGCCGAACAGCTCCACCGGGTGCCGCCCGGTGAACTGGCGCAGATCCAGCTCGGTGGGCTGTGCGAACCGCGAGAAGTTGTGCACGCAGACCACGAGGTCGTCCTCGTACTCCCGCAGGAACGCGAGCACCGCCGGGTTGGACGAGACCAGCTCGGTGTACGACCCGAGTCCGAAGGCGGGGTTCTGCTTGCGGATCTCGATCATGCGGCGGGTCCAGTGCAGGAGGCTGGACGGGGAGGACATGGAGGCTTCGACGTTGGTGACCTGGTAGCCGTGGACCGGGTCCATGATCGTGGGCAGGAAGAGGCGGCCGGGGTCGCAGGAGGAGAAGCCCGCGTTGCGGTCGGGGGTCCACTGCATGGGGGTGCGGACGGCGTCGCGGTCGCCGAGCCAGATGTTGTCGCCCATGCCGATCTCGTCGCCGTAGTAGAGGATCGGCGAGCCGGGCAGGGAGAGCAGGAGGGCGGTGAAGAGTTCGATCTGGTTGCGGTCGTTGTCGAGCAGGGGGGCGAGGCGGCGGCGGATGCCGATGTTGGCGCGCATACGCGGGTCTTTGGCGTATTCGGCCCACATGTAGTCGCGTTCCTCGTCGGTGACCATTTCGAGGGTCAGCTCGTCGTGGTTGCGCAGGAAGATGCCCCACTGGCAGTTGGTGGGGATGGCGGGGGTCTTGGCGAGGATTTCGGAGACCGGGTAGCGACTTTCGCGGCGGACGGCCATGAAGATGCGGGGCATGACCGGGAAGTGGAACGCCATGTGGCATTCGTCGCCGCCGGTGGAGTAGTCGCCGAAGTAGTCGACCACGTCCTCGGGCCACTGGTTGGCCTCCGCCAGCACGACCTTGTCGGCGTACTGCTCGTCGACCTCCTTGCGGACCCGCTTCAGGAAGTCGTGGGTCTCGGGGAGGTTCTCGCAGTTGGTGCCCTCGCGCTGGTAGAGATACGGCACCGCGTCCAGCCGGAACCCGTCGATGCCGAGGTCCAGCCAGAACTTCAGCGCCGAGATCATCTCCTCCTGCACGGCCGGGTTGTCGTAGTTCAGGTCCGGCTGGTGCGAGAAGAAGCGGTGCCAGTAGTACTGCTTGCGCACCGGGTCGTAGGTCCAGTTCGACGCCTCGGTGTCGACGAAGATGATCCGGGCGTCCTGGAACTGCTTGTCGTCGTCGGCCCAGACGTAGTAATCCCCGTACGGTCCGTCGGGGTTGTTGCGGGACTCCTGGAACCACGGGTGCTGGTCACTGGTGTGGTTCATGACGAAGTCGATGATGACCCGCATGCCCCGCTGGTGCGCGGCGTCGACGAACTCCACGAAGTCCGCGAGGTCCCCGAACTCGGGGAGCACGGCGGTGTAGTCGGAGACGTCGTAACCGCCGTCACGCAGCGGGGACTTGAAGAACGGCGGGAGCCAGAGGCAGTCCACGCCGAGCCA
>NZ_WWKH01001021.1:0-11254 GCF_009865595.1 Streptomyces sp. SID1328
CTGACCCGCCGGTCGCTGCTGCGGGCGTCGGCCGGAGGCGTGCTCACGGCGGGGGGCCTGGGCGCCCTGAGCGCCTGTGGCATTCCGGCGGCCGGCCGGACACCGGGCGGCACCTCGGCGGACGACCGCTCGGCCCGGGAGAAGACCGTCAGCTTCTCCAACTGGACCGAGTACATCGACGTGGACGACAGCGGAAAACGTCACCCCACGCTCGCCGCGTTCCGGCGGAAGACCGGGATCACGGTCCGGTACACCGAGGACATCAACGACAACAACGAGTTCTTCGGCAAGATCAAGCCGCAGCTCGCCGCGGGCCAGGAGACCGGCCGCGATCTGATCGTCCTCACCGACTGGCTGGCCGCCCGGCTGATCCGGCTCGGCTGGGTGCAGAAGCTGGACCCGGCGAATCTCCCGCACGCCTTCGCCAACCTCTCGCCCCAGTTCCGCACCCCCGACTGGGACCCGGGCCGCGCCTACTCCTACCCCTGGCAGGGCATCTCCACGGTCATCGCCTACAACAAGAAGGCGCTGGACGGGATCGAGGTGAGATCCGTCTCCGACCTGCTCGACAATCCCAGGCTGAAGGGCCGGGTCGGCTTCCTCTCCGAGATGCGGGACAGCGTCGGGATGACCCTGCTCGACATGGGCAAGGACCCGGCCGACTTCACCGACGACGACTACGACGCGGCGATAGCCCGGCTGCAGAAGGCCGTCGACAAGGGGCAGATACGCCGGTTCACCGGCAACGACTACACCGCCGACCTCGCCAAGGGCGACTTCGCGGCCTGTGTCGCCTGGGCCGGTGACGTGGTCCAGCTCAAGGCGGACAGCCCCGATGTGGACTTCATCATTCCCGACAGCGGTTATGTCACTTCGACGGACAATATGCTGATCCCCAACAAGGCACGTCACAAGACGAACGCCGAGCGGCTGATCGACTTCTTCTACGAACCCGAGCAGGCCGCCGCGCTCGCCGCCTACATCAACTACGTCACTCCGGTCGACAACGTGAAGCCCTGGCTTGCGAAGATCGACCGGGACGCAGCGGACAATCCGCTGATCGTCCCCGACAAGGCCATGCAGGCGAAGTCCCACGCCTTCCGCTCCCTGAGCCAGAAGGAAGAGACGGCCTACGAAGAGAAGTTCGCGAAGCTCACAGGGGCGTGACGAGGATGAAGACGACGACAGACGGCAGCGGCGACGTCCGCCTCGCCGGCATCGGCAAGACGTACGGCTCCTTCACCGCCGTGCACCCGCTGGACCTCACCGTGCCCCAGGGCTCCTTCTTCGCGCTGCTCGGCGCCTCCGGCTGCGGCAAGACCACCACCCTGCGCATGATCGCCGGGCTGGAGGAGCCGACCTCCGGGACCGTGCACCTCGGTGACCTGGACGTCACCGGGCTGCCCCCGTACAAGCGGCCGGTCAACACGGTCTTCCAGTCCTACGCCCTCTTCCCGCACCTCGACATCTTCGAGAACGTCGCCTTCGGCCTGCGCCGGCGCGGCGTCAAGAGCGTCAAGAAGCAGGTCGAGGAGATGCTGGAGCTGGTCCAGCTCGGGGAGCAGGCCCGCAAGAAGCCGCACCAGCTCTCCGGCGGCCAGCAGCAGCGCGTCGCGGTCGCCCGCGCCCTGATCAACCACCCCAAGGTGCTCCTGCTGGACGAGCCCCTCGGCGCCCTCGACCTCAAGCTGCGCCGCCAGATGCAGCTGGAGCTCAAGCGCATCCAGACCGAGGTCGGCATCACCTTCGTCCATGTCACGCACGACCAGGAGGAGGCCATGACCATGGCCGACACGGTCGCCGTGATGAACGCGGGCCGCGTGGAGCAGCTCGGCTCGCCCACCGAGCTGTACGAGAACCCGCGCACCACCTTCGTCGCCAACTTCCTCGGCACCTCCAACCTGATCGAGGCCGAGGTCGACTCCCGGAGCGGCGGCGACATCGTGCTGCGCGCCGGGGACGGCAAGCTGCTGCTGCCCGAGGCGCGCTGTTCCGCGCCCGCACCGGCCGGCGGCAAGCTGCTGGTCGGCATCCGCCCCGAGAAGATCGCGCTCACCCACGCCGACGACGCGGGCTCGGTGCCCGAGGGCCGCAACCGCCTCACCGGCACGGTCGCGGACGCCGGCTTCATCGGCGTCTCCACCCAGTACGTGATCGACAGCCCGGTCGCGGGCGCTCTCGCGGTGTACGCGCAGAACGTGGAGCGGGACACCCGTCTGGTGCCCGGCGCCGAGGTGGTCCTGCACTGGAACCCGGCGCACACCTTCGCACTGGACGCCGCCCAGGACATCGACGCGGGCACCGAGGAAGAGGCGGCCGTCTGATGCCGACGCTCGCCGAGGCGCCCCCGCCGCTCGCCCCGCCGGAGCCCGCGCAGCCACCCCGCAGGCGCGGCCGGTTCACCCCGTACTGGCTGCTGCTGCCCGGCATCCTGTGGCTGATCGTGTTCTTCGCGCTGCCGCTGGTCTACCAGGCGTCGACCTCGGTGCAGACCGGGTCGCTGGAGCAGGGCTACAAGGTCACCTGGCACTTCGCCACCTACTGGCACGCGCTCGCCGAGTACTGGCCGCAGTTCGTCCGCTCGGTGCTCTACGCGGCCGCCGCGACCGTGCTCTGTCTGCTGCTGGGCTACCCGCTGGCGTATCTGATCGCGTTCCGCGCCGGGCGCTGGCGCAACCTGATCATGATCCTGGTGATCGCGCCGTTCTTCACCAGCTTCCTGATCCGCACCCTCGCCTGGAAGACGATCCTCGCGGACAACGGGCCCGTGGTGCACGCGCTGAACACCGTGCACGTGCTGGACGTGACCGGCTGGCTCGGCTGGACCGCGGGCGACCGGGTGCTGGCCACGCCGCTGGCGGTCGTGTGCGGACTGACCTACAACTTCCTGCCGTTCATGATCCTGCCGCTGTACAGCTCGCTGGAGCGGATCGACGTACGGCTGCACGAGGCGGCCGGGGACCTGTACGCCCGGCCCTGGACCACCTTCCGCAAGGTGACCTTCCCGCTGTCGATGCCCGGCGTGGTCTCCGGCACCCTGCTGACCTTCATCCCGGCGGCCGGCGACTACGTCAACGCCGAGCTGCTCGGCTCCACCGACACCCGCATGATCGGCAACGTCATCCAGACCCAGTTCCTGCGGGTGCTGGACTACCCGACGGCCGCCGCGCTCTCCTTCATCCTCATGGCCGCGATCCTGGCCATGGTCACGATCTACATCCGCCGGGCCGGGACGGAGGACCTCGTCTGACATGGCCGTCTTCACCTGGCTCAAGCGCCGTCTCGTCGTCGTCGCGGGACTGCTGACGCTCGCCTATCTGCTGCTGCCGAACATCGTCGTGACGGTGTTCTCCTTCAACAAGCCCAAGGGCCGCTTCAACTACGAGTGGCAGCACTTCTCCACCGACGCCTGGCAGGACCCGTGCGGGGTCGCCGACATGTGCGGCTCGCTCGGGCTCAGCCTGCAGATCGCCCTGTGGGCCACCATCGGCGCCACCGCGCTCGGCACGATGATCGCGTTCGCGCTGGTCCGGTACCGGTTCCGGGCGCGCGGCGCGGTCAACTCGCTGATCTTCCTGCCGATGGCGATGCCCGAGGTCGTCATGGCCGCCTCACTGCTCACCCTGTTCCTCAACATGGGCGCCCAGCTCGGCTTCTGGACGATCCTGATCGCCCACATCATGTTCTGCCTGAGCTTCGTCGTCACCGCGGTCAAGGCGCGCGTGATGTCGATGGACCCGCGCCTGGAGGAGGCCGCCCGCGATCTCTACGCGGGACCGGTGCAGACCTTCTGGCGGGTCACCCTGCCCATCGCGGCACCCGGAATCGCCGCGGGCGCGCTGCTGTCCTTCGCGCTCTCCTTCGACGATTTCATCATCACCAATTTCAACGCGGGCTCGACCGTCACCTTCCCCATGTTCGTCTGGGGCTCGGCACAGCGCGGAACGCCCGTTCAGATCAATGTCATCGGGACGGCCATGTTCCTCGTCGCCGTACTGTTCGTGCTGGTCTCGATGCTCGTCACCCGTAGACGCGGTCACCAGAAGGCATAAAGCCCCGTAGGGAGTTGAAATCATGGCCCCTAGCGCCATGAGCCGTGGAAAAGACAACTGGATCGCTTCCCTCTCCGAAGCCCAGCCGGTCCCCTACTGGCTGGAGGACCCCGGCAAGCCCCGCCCCGAGCCGGCCCTCACCGGCACCGACACCTGCGACCTCCTCGTGGTCGGCGGCGGCTACAGCGGACTGTGGACCGCGCTCAACGCCAAGGAGCGCGACCCCGGCCGGGACGTGGTGCTGCTGGAGGGGCGCGAGGTGGGCTGGGCCGCCTCGGGCCGCAACGGCGGGTTCTGCGCCGCCTCCCTCACCCACGGCCTGGCCAACGGCCTGGCCCGCTGGCCGGACGAGATCGGCAAGCTGCACGAACTCGGCGCCCGCAACCTGGACGGCATCGAGGACGCGCTCGCCCGGCACGGCATCGACTGCGACTTCGAGCGCACCGGCGAGATCGACGTGGCCACCGAGACCTACCAGGCCTGGGAGCTGCGCGACTGGCACCGGGAACTCGAGGACAAGGGCCTCGCGGACGGCATGGAGTTCCTCGACCGCGACGCCCTGCGCGCCGAGGTCGGCTCGCCCACCTTCGAGGCCGGTCTGTGGGACCGCCGAGGCGTGGCCCTGCTGCACCCCGCCAAACTGGCCTGGGGACTGAAGCGGGCCTGTCTCGCCCTCGGGGTCCGGGTGTACGAGCACACCCCGGCCCTGACCCTGAAGCAGTACGGCGCCGGTATGGAGGCCGGCACCCCGTACGGCACGGTCCGGGCCCGCAAGGTCGCGCTCGGCACCAACGTCTTCCCGAGCCTCCTGCGCCGGGTCCGCTCCTACACGGTGCCGGTCTACGACTACGCCCTGACGACCGAGCCGCTGAACGCCGAGCAGCTCGACTCGCTCGGCTGGAAGAACCGTCAGGGCCTCGGGGACGCGGCCAACCAGTTCCACTACTTCCGGCTGACCCCGGACAACCGGGTGCTGTGGGGCGGCTACGACGCGATCTACCCCTACGGGGGCCGGGTGCGCGCGGAGTACGACGACCGGCCGGAGACCTACGCCAAGCTGGCGGGGCACTTCTTCACCTGCTTCCCGCAGTTGGAGGGCGTCCGCTTCACCCACGCCTGGGGTGGCGCGATCGACACCTGCTCCCGCTTCTCGGCGTTCTTCGGCACCGGCCATCAGGGCCGGGTCGCCTACGCGGCGGGCTACACCGGGCTCGGTGTGGGGGCCACCCGCTTCGGCGCCGATGTGATGCTGGACCTGCTGGACGGCGCGGACACCGAGCGCACCCGGCTGGAGATGGTCCGCAGGAAGCCGCTGCCCTTCCCGCCCGAGCCGTTCGCCTGGACCGGGATCGCGCTGACCCGCTGGTCGCTGGCGCGGGCCGACGCGCAGGGCGGGCGGCGCAATCTGTGGCTGCGGGCCATGGACCGGCTGGGGCTCGGCTTCGACAGTTAACCTCCTGACCGCCATGTGTGACCCAGGTCACTCGAAACAGGCCGGTGAACTCGCGTAATGCGAGCGGCCCGACCTCCCTCTCATGCGCAGACGCGCGTGTCGGCGAACGAGAGGGAGGTCTTTTCATGACAGGGGCGAAGACTGCGGTCGAGTGGCTGGCGTCCGTCGCGCCGGACCCGGACGCCTGCCGGTGGGAGTGGGAGCGCGGTCCGCTGGGGGTCGCGCTGCTGCCCGCCGGGAAAGCCTGGGACGTGCTCCTCCTGCCGGGGGAGCTGGGGTATCCGACGCTGGACGTGCTCACCCGCGTGCTCGATCAACCCGGCCCGGTGCTGGTCGACTTCGGGGACAACCGGATGGGTTTCCTCGTGCCGCCCGGCACCGCGACCCGCTGGCTGGGCACCGGCATCCGCACCGCCGGGGCCGGCACCTGGATCGTCGTGCCGCACCCCGGCCGGGCGGCCCGGGGGGTGCGCTGGCTGGTGCCGCCGGACGGGTCGGGCACGCTCACCGACCCGGCGCTGCTGGAGCTGGCGATGCACGAGGCGGCGGCCGCGCTGGCGAGCGAGGGGGAAGGGCGCCGATCGTGACTCCCTGACGGGGCCCCTTGGCGGGGTCGCTTCGAACGAGGTGTCTTCGGTGGGGTCTCGGTGGCGGGGTTTCTTCGGTGGGGGACTCCTTGACAACAGAATTGGTCTGGACCAAGTTGGGTGCACCCTCGACCTCCAACTCCCCCATGCCTGGAGGCATTTGTGGACCGTTCCCGACCCCTGGTCGCATTCCTCACGGTCATGGCTCTCGCCGTGCCCGGCAGTGCCGCGCTCTCGTCGGCCGCCCGTGCGGCCGACGCGGACGCCGCGGTCAACGGCGGCTTCGAATCCGGGCTCTCCCCCTGGACCTGCACCGCCGGCACCACCGTCACCTCCCCGGTGCACAGCGGCGCCTCGGCACTCAAAGCCACCCCGGAGGGCAGCGACAACGCCCAGTGCGCCCAGACGGTGTCCGTCAGACCCAACTCCCAGTACACGCTGGCCGCGTGGGTGCGCGGCTCCTACGTCTACCTCGGCGCGAGCGGCACCGGCACCACCGAGGTCTCCACCTGGACCCAGTCCGCGCCCGACTGGCAGAAGCTCGCCACCACCTTCACCACCGGGGCCGACACCACCAAGGTCACCCTCTACACCCACGGCTGGTACGGCACCGGCGCCTACTACGCCGACGACGTCTCCCTCATCGGCCCCGGTGGCGGCACCACCACCCAGCCACCCACCGTGCCGGCCGGCCTGAGGACGGGCACCGTCACCGCCACCTCCGTCGCCCTGTCCTGGACCCCGGTGACCGGCGCGACCGGCTACGCGGTCTACCGGGACGGCGTCAAGGTCCAGAGCGTGAGCGGCACTTCGGCCACCGTGAGCGGCCTCAACCCCTCGACCGCGTACGCCTTCCAGGTCACCGCCACCAATGAGGCGGGGGAGTCCGCCCGGTCCGCCACGGTGACCGCGACCACCCCGGCCCGCAGCGACGGCGGGGGCTCCTCGGACCTCCCCGCCCACGCCCTGGTCGGCTACCTCCACGCGAGCTTCGCCAACGGCTCCGGGTACACACGGATGGCCGACGTGCCCGACAGCTGGGACGTCATCGACCTGGCCTTCGGCGAGCCGACCTCGGTCACCTCCGGGGACATCCGCTTCAACCGCTGCCCGGTCTCGGAATGCCCCGACGTCGAGAGCGACACCGACTTCAAGGCGGCCATCAAGGCCAAGCAGGCCGCCGGCAAGAAGGTGCTGATCTCCATCGGCGGCCAGAACGGCCAGGTCCAGCTCACCACCACGGCCGCCCGTGACGCCTTCGTCTCGTCCGTCTCGAAGATCATCGACCAGTACGGGCTGGACGGCCTCGACATCGACTTCGAGGGCCACTCGCTCTCGCTGAACGCCGGCGACACCGACTTCAAGAACCCGACCACCCCGGTGATCGTCAACCTGATCTCCGCGCTGAAGACCCTCAAGGCCAAGTACGGCACCAGGTTCGTGCTCACCATGGCGCCGGAGACCTTCTTCGTGCAGAACGGCTACCAGTTCTACGGCAGCGGCAAGTGGGGCGGGCAGGATCCGCGCTGCGGCGCCTACCTCCCGGTCATCCACGCCCTGCGCGACGACCTCACCCTGCTGCACGTCCAGGACTACAACTCCGGCCCGGTCATGGGTCTGGACAACCAGTACCACTCCATGGGCGGCGCCGACTTCCACATCGCCATGACCGACATGCTGCTCACCGGCTTCCCGGTCGCGGGCGACGCCGGCAACGTCTTCCCGCCGCTGCGCCCCGACCAGGTAGCCATCGGCATGCCCGCCTCGGTCAACGCCGGCAACGGCTACGTCGCCCCGGCCGAGGTCACCAAGACCCTGGACTGCCTCACGAAGAAGACGAACTGCGGCTCGTACCCGACCCACGGGACCTGGCCCGCGCTACGGGGTCTGATGACCTGGTCGGTGAACTGGGACCGGTTCGCGGGCTGGGAGTTCCAGCGGACCTTCGACTCCTACTTCGGCTGAGCACCAGGCTCAGACAGGTCAGCAGCACCGCGCCCAGGCACCAGGACGCCAGCACGTCCAGCGGCCAGTGGAAGCCCCGCCGCACCAGCCCGTACGACACCGCGAGCACCAGCGCGGCCGGGACACCGACCGCCGTGAGGCGTGCGGCGCGGGTGCGGCACCAGGGGAGCAGGAGCAGCGCCGAGGCGCCGTAGGCCACGGCCGCCGTCGCGGTGTGGCCGGAGGGGAAGTAGCCGGTGGCCGGGGGCACCGCGGGGGTCCCCGGCCGCGCGGTCCACAGCTTCAGCGGGACCACGATCGCCGGGAGCACCGCCATCAGCAGCGCGGCTGCCGCGGGCGCAAGCCACCAGCGGGGCATCCCGGCGCCCCGGCCCCGCCACGCCGCGTAGCCGAGGGCGAGCACCAGCACGGGTACGGCCACCGGGATGTCGCCGAGGTCGGAGAGGCGTTCGGAGAAGCGGTCCGGGTGGACCAGGTCCCGGCTGAGCCGGGCGTCCAGCGTGAGCAGCGGACCGTGTGCCAGGACCTGCCAGGTGAGCAGCGCGAACAGCAGCGCCGGGAGGCCGGTCAGCAGGGCGGCGGCGAGGGCGAGGCGGCGGGCGGGAGTGGACACCGGGCCAGCTTCGCATGCGCGCGGGCGGCGAGAAGCGGCGAGAAGGAGGCCGGCCGCCCCGGAACAGGGGGGGTGGTTCCGGGGCGGCCGACCGGACCGGGATGTCGCGCGCCCCGGGGGGTTTGGGGCGGCGACCGTCCGATCGGTGTGGAGAATCCCGGAGCCCTCAGGCCCCGGTTGTGTGCGCGAGGGCACGACCAGGTCGAAGCTGGGGAGGCCCCGGCCTGAACTCACCCGCAGTCCCCTGCGAGCGGGGTGTATCTCTCATCGGGACCGAACTTACGGCAGGCGGAGGCGGTCGGACAGACGCAATCGCGTCCTGTCATCCACCTCGCACACGTTCTTCACACGGCCTGCCGCAGTCGTCCGCCAGAGGTACGGACCACTCGCTGAACGAGCGGTCCGGTCGCTCAGATGCGCGAGAAAGCCTGCTCGATGATGTCCAGACCCTCGTTCAGCAGGTCCTCGCCGATGACCAGCGGGGGCAGGAAGCGCAGCACGTTGCCGTAGGTGCCGCAGGTCAGGACCAGCAGGCCCTCCTGGTGGCACGCCTTGGCCAGCGCGGCGGCGGCCTCGGCGTTCGGCTCCTTGGTGTCGCGGTCCTTGACCAGCTCGATGGCGATCATCGCGCCCCGGCCGCGGATGTCACCGATGATGTCGAACTTCTCGGCCATGGTGGCGAGGCGGCCCTTCATGACCTCCTCGATGCGCTTGGCCCTGCCGTTGAGGTCCTGCTCCTTCATCGTCTCGATCGCGCCGAGCGCGGCGGCGCAGGCCACCGGGTTGCCGCCGTAGGTGCCGCCGAGGCCGCCCGCGTGCGCGGCGTCCATGATCTCGGCGCGGCCCGTCACGGCGGCGAGCGGCAGACCGCCCGCGATGCCCTTGGCGGTGGTGATCAGGTCCGGGACGATGCCCTCGTCCTCGCACGCGAACCACTGGCCGGTGCGGCAGAAGCCGGACTGGATCTCGTCGGCCACGAACACGATGCCTTTGTCGTTGGCGAACTTCACGATCTCCGGCAGGAAGCCCTTGGCCGGCTCGATGAAGCCGCCCTCGCCGAGCACCGGCTCGATGATGATCGCGGCCACGTTGTCCGCGCCGACCTGCTTGGTGATCTGGTCGATCGCCTGCTTGGCGGCCTCCGGACCCGCGTTCTCCGGACCGGTGGGCCAGCGGTAGGCGTAGGCCACCGGCACCCGGTAGACCTCGGGCGCGAACGGGCCGAAGCCGTTCTTGTACGGCATGTTCTTCGCCGTCAGCGCCATCGTGAGGTTCGTACGGCCGTGGTAGCCGTGGTCGAACACCACGACCGCCTGGCGCTTGGTGTGGGCGCGGGCGATCTTCACCGCGTTCTCGACGGCCTCGGCGCCCGAGTTGAACAGCGCCGACTTCTTCGCGTGGTCACCCGGCGTCAGCTCCGCGAGGGCCTCGGCGACCTCCACGTAGCCCTCGTACGGGGTGACCATGAAACAGGTGTGAGTGAAGTCGGCGAGCTGGGCGCTCGCGCGGCGCACCACGGCCTCGGCGGAGGCGCCCACCGAGGTCACGGCGATGCCGGAGCCGAAGTCGATCAGGCTGTTGCCGTCGACGTCCTCGATGACACCGCCGCCCGCGCGCGTGACGAAGACCGGCAGCGTGGAGCCCACGCCCTGGGCGACGACCGCGGTGCGGCGGGCCTGAAGCTCCTGCGACTTCGGGCCGGGAATGGCGGTGACGACGCGGCGCTCCTGCGGAAGTGCGGTCATGCGGGGCTCCTGGGGGTATTACGGACGCTTGCCTTGTTTTCCCGCAGGCTAAGACGGGTGCCGTGGGGTGGGCATGCTCCATGTGGGCGTTGTCGGCGCGGCCCATTGTCCGTGGTGGACATGGCGGGCCGGGCCCTCGGCGCGGCCGGACATCGGACGTCGGCCGCGTAAACGGTGAACTCCCCTTGCGGGGGCGTTAGATTGACTCGCTGACGGTGACGGACCGGCTGGTCAGGGGGCAGGGCGATGGACAGCGAAGGTACGCGGGACACGCGGGCCACCCATACGGGCCCGGTGCCGCGCCCGACGCGGCCCCCGGAAGGGTCCCCGCCGCCCATGCCCACGATGCCACCCGGAGCCCCGCCCCGCCCGGACGGCTCGGCCTTCCTCGCCTGGCTGCGCGCCGCCCGGCCCGCCGCCGCGCCCGGTGTGTGGCGCCTCGGGCACCGGCCCCGGCCGGAGACCGAGCCCGAGCTGACCCCCGCCCGGCAGCTGCTCAGCGGGGCCGTGATCGCGTTCCTGGTCGGCTGGCTGGTGTGGTCGCTGCTGTGGAACGGCTACCTCGGCGGCTGGTGGGTGCTGCCGCTGGAGCTGTTCACCCCGGACTCCTGGCGCGAGGGCAACGACCGCGTCGGCAACGCCGTCCTCTGGTACTCGTACTACACGCTCATCGCCCTCGCCATCCTCTTCGTGGTAGCCCGGATCGGGCGCTGGGGCGAGGTCTGGCGGCGGTTCGGACCGCCCGCCTGGGTCACGTCCGCCACCCCCGCCGAACCGCCGCCGCCCGAGCCCGGCGAGGACCCCGCCGACTGGCCCGACCTGCGCGCCCACGGTGCGCA
>NZ_WWKH01001022.1:0-18874 GCF_009865595.1 Streptomyces sp. SID1328
CGGTGTCCAGCGCGTGCCGGCACAGTGCCGCGCCCGCCGCGCCCCCGAGGTGCGGGCGCCGCTCCGTCCAGTCCAGGCAGGAGCGGGCCAGCGGCCGGCGGGTGGAGCGGTCGACGGTGATGCCCGCGTCGCCGAACCAGGCGAGACCCTCGTCGGTCAGCGCGAAGCCGGTGTCCTGGCGCAGCAGCCCGCGCGAGGTCAGCGCGTCGGTGACCGCGATGCCCAGCCGGCCGGCGAGATGGTCGTAGCAGGTGCGCCCGCGCGCCAGGGCGGACCGGGTACGGACCTCCCGCAGCGTGCGCGGGACGTCGGCCACCACCTCCTGGGGCAGATGCGCCGCCAGATCCTCGACGAGCTGCGCGGCGCGCGGGTCGGCCAGCCGGACGTAGCGGTGCCGCCCCTGGCGTTCCGTCGCGAGCAGGCCGCCCGCGACCAGCCGGTTCAGATGCCCGGTGAGTGTCGAGGGCGCGACCCGGACGTGCCGGGCGAGTTCCCCGGCGGTCCACGCGCGCCCGTCCAGCAGGGCCAGCAGACAGCCGGCCCGCGTCTCGTCGGCGAGCAGCGCGGCGAGCGAGGCGAGGGCGGCGGCGCGCGAGTCCCTGGCGGTCATGTGCTCAGCATGGGGCACGGACA
Organism: Streptomyces sp. SID1328; assembly: GCF_009865595.1. NCBI lineage: Bacteria > Bacillati > Actinomycetota > Actinomycetes > Kitasatosporales > Streptomycetaceae > Streptomyces > Streptomyces sp. SID1328. Next base: position 634 of record NZ_WWKH01001022.1, read on the forward strand.
CTTCGGCGCCCACCGCATCATGGCCGGTGCTCCGGCTCCCCGTACTGGACCTCGAGACCGGCCAGCAGCGCCGCCAGCCCCACCTCGAAGGCCCGCTCGTCGATCTTCTCCTGCTGCTCGGCGAGGAGGTGGGCCTGCCCGAGGTGGGGATAGTCGGCGGGGTCGTAGGCGCTCGCGTCGTCCACGAAACCGCCCGCGAAGGAGCTGAGCGCGGAGCCCATGACGAAGTACCGCATCAGCGCGCCGATCGAGGTGGCCTGCGCCGGGGACCAGCCCGCGTCGACCATCCCGCCGTAGACCGCGTCCGCCAGCCGCAGCCCGGCCGGACGGCGGCCGGGGCCGCGCGCGAGGACCGGGACGATGTTGGGGTGGTCGCGCAGCGCGGACCGGTAGGAGACGGCCCAGTCGTGCAGCGCGGTCCGCCAGTCCCGCCCGTCCTCGAACATCGACAGGTCGACCTGCGCGCTCACCGAGTCGGCGACCGCCTCCAGGATCTCGTCCTTGGTGCGGAAGTGGTTGTAGAGCGAGGGCCCGCTCACCCCGAGTTCGGCGGCGAGCCGCCGGGTGGACACGGCCTGGAGCCCCTCCGCGTCCACGAGGGCCCGTGCCGTCGCGACGATCCGGTCGGTGCTGAGAAGGGGCTTGCGCGGTCGGGCCATGGCGCACATAGTAGGGCTGCGAACAGAAACTAGCACTGCTAATTTAAATGTACGTCTTTCAAGGGCCTTACGGGTTCCCGCTGAGGCCGTGTGGGGTGATCGCGTGGTGAACCTGGGGCTGAGCGAGGAACAGGCTGCCGTACGGCGACTGGCCCGTGACTTCGTGGAGCGCGAGATCGCCCCCCACGTCACCGCCTGGGACCGCGCCGAGGAGGTCGACCGGGGCATCGTGAAGAAGCTCGGGGAGGTCGGCTTCCTGGGTCTGACCATCGACGAGGAGTACGGCGGCTCCGGGGGCGACTACCTCGCGTACTGCCTGGTCACCGAGGAACTGGGGCGCGGCGACTCCTCGGTGCGCGGGATCGTCTCCGTCTCCCTCGGCCTGGTCGCCAAGTCCATCGCGGCCTGGGGTGACGAGGAGCAGAAGCGGCGCTGGCTGCCGGGCCTGACCTCCGGCGAGCTGGTCGGCTGCTTCGGCCTCACCGAGCCCGGCACCGGCTCGGACGCGGGTAACCTCACCACGCGGGCCGTCCGGGACGGTGGGGGAGACTACGTGCTGAGCGGCACCAAGATGTTCATCACCAACGGCACCTGGGCCGACGTGGTGCTGCTCTTCGCCCGCTCCACCGACGCCCCCGGTCACAAGGGTGTCTCCGCCTTCCTCGTCCCCACCGACACCCCCGGCCTCACCCGCCGCACCATCCACGGCAAGCTCGGCCTGCGCGGCCAGGCCACCGCCGAACTGGTGCTGGAGGACGTGCGGGTGCCCGCCTCCGCGATGGTCGGCGCCGAGGGCAAGGGCTTCTCCGTCGCCATGTCCGCGCTCGCCAAGGGCCGGATGTCGGTCGCCGCGGGCTGCGTCGGCATAGCCCAGGCCGCCCTGGACGCGGCCGTCCGGTACGCCGGTGAGCGCGAGCAGTTCGGCACCTCCATCGCCCGGCACCAGTTGGTGCAGGAGCTGATCAGCGACATCGCCGTGGACGTGGACGCCGCCCGGCTGCTCACCTGGCGGGTGGCCGACCTGATCGACCGGGGCGAGCCGTTCGCCACGGAGTCCTCCAAGGCCAAGCTGTTCGCCTCCGAGGCCGCCGTGCGCGCCGCCTCCAACGCCCTTCAGGTGTTCGGGGGTTACGGCTACATCGACGAGTACCCGGTGGGCAAGCTGCTGCGCGACGCCCGCGTGATGACCCTGTACGAGGGCACCAGCCAGATCCAGAAGCTCCTCATCGGCCGCGCGCTCACGGGCGTCTCCGCGTTCTGAGGCCGCGCCCTTCTGAGTACGGGTACTGAGTACCTCGGCGGATGTGGCCCGCGCCGCGTCCGCCGACACTCGTGCCATGAGCGACACACCCGTCAAGCAGCAGAGCACGGCCGCCTTCTACGGACAGGCCGTCGCCTCCTTCGCCGTCGCCATGACGGCCACCGCGATCGGCATCTACCGGCTGGACGCCAACGCCTGGGTGCGCGGCTTCCTCGCCATCGCCGTCCTCTACCTCGTCACCTCCGCCTTCACCCTCGCCAAGGTGATCCGCGACAGACAGGAGGCCGGCGAGATCGTCAGCAGAGTCGACCAGGCCCGCATGGAAGAACTCCTCACCTCCCACGACCCGTACCGCAAGACGCCGGGTCCGCAGCAGTCTCGCTAAGCGAGCGCTCACCTTCGGCGGTATGGTGGTGCTCCTGTCATCCGAGGAGGGGCGAGCGATGAGTACGGCGGAGGAGACGGTCGGCGGCGAGGCCGACGCGTGGGCCGAGGTCACCCCGGACGCGGCCCGGCGGCTGCTCGTCGCCGCCGTGGAAGCCTTCGCCGAGCGCGGCTACCACGCCACCACCACCCGCGACATCGCGGGCCGCGCCGGGATGAGCCCGGCCGCGCTCTACATCCACTACAAGACCAAGGAAGAGCTGCTCCACCGGATCAGCCGCATCGGTCACGACAAGGCGCTCGACATCCTGCGCACCGCCGCGCGCGGCGAGGGCACGGCCACCGAGCGGCTCGCGGACGGGGTCAGCTCCTTCGTCCGCTGGCACGCCGGCCGCCGCACCACCGCCCGGGTCGTGCAGTACGAGCTGGACGCGCTCGGCCCGGACGCCCGCGCCGAGATCGTCGCGCTGCGCCGCCAGGTGGACGCCGAGGTGCGCGGGATCATCGAGGACGGCGTGGCGGCCGGCGAGTTCGACGTACCCGACGTGCAGGGCACCACCCTCGCCATCCTGTCGCTCTGCATCGACGTGGCCCGCTGGTTCAACGTGGACGGCCCGCGCACCCCCGAGCAGGTCGGTGAGCTGTACGCGGGCCTCGTCCTGCGGATGGTCGGGGTCCACTGACCCCGACGCCCGCCTTCCGGGGTCAGAAGTAGTAGCGGGACACCGACTCCGCCACGCACACCGGCTTGTCGCCGCCCTCACGCTCCACGGTGAAGGCGATCGACACCTGCACCCCGCCCGGCACGTCCTCCACACCGGTGATCACCGCGGTGGAGCGCAGCCGGGAGCCGACCGGCACCGGGGCGGGGAAGCGGACCTTGTTGGTGCCGTAGTTGACGCCCATCCGCACGCCCTCGACCGCGATGAGCTGCGGCCCGAACAGGGGGAGCAGGGACAGGGTGAGGTAGCCGTGCGCGATGGTGGTGCCGAAGGGGCCCGCGGCCGCCTTCTGCGGGTCCACGTGAATCCACTGGTGGTCCCCGGTGGCCTCCGCGAACAGGTCGATCCGCTTCTGGTCGACCTCCAGCCAGTCGGTGTGGCCGAGCTGCTCGCCCACGGCCGCCTTCAGCTCGTCGGGGGAGTGGAAGGTCCTCGGTTCTGCCATGATCCCGGCCTCTCGCGTCGTAAGTCTAAGCAACTGCTTAGCATGGTGGGGTGGGCGGCGCCTGTCAACGGCTCGTCCGGTCCGGCGGGTCGGTAGGCTCGGGACGGTGCCCCAGCTTCCCGAGAAGATCCACGAGCTGACCGTCGGCCAGTTGTCCGCGCGCAGCGGCGCTGCCGTCTCCGCCCTGCACTTCTACGAGTCCAAGGGCCTGATCAGCAGCCGCCGCACCTCCGGCAACCAGCGCCGCTACACCCGCGACACCCTGCGCCGGGTCGCCTTCGTACGCGCCGCCCAGCGGGTCGGCATCCCGCTCGCCACCATCCGCGAGGCCCTCGCCGAGCTGCCCGAGGAGCGCACCCCGACCCGCGCGGACTGGGCCCGGCTCTCCGAGGCGTGGCGCTCGGAGCTGGACGACCGGATCGACCAGCTCAACCGGCTGCGCGACCACCTCACCGACTGCATCGGCTGCGGCTGCCTCTCCCTGGCCACGTGCGTGCTGTCCAACCCGGACGACGTGTTCGGCGAGCGCGGGGCCGGGTCCCGCCTGATGCGGGAGGAGCGGGGGCCGCGTGCGCACTCCTGAACTCGCCGCCGCGCTGGCGGAGATCGACGTGGTGTTCAACGGCGAGGCGAGCCGCGCCGAGTTCGGCTGCGCCGGCCACTGCTGCACCGCCGAGGACGCCGCGTACCTGCGTACCCCGCACACCCGCCTGCCGGCCGAGCTGCTGAACCGCTTCCTGCACAAGTCGCCGCAGCACTTCGCCGACCACGCCGCCGCGATGCGCCGCCTGCTGCCGCAGGGTGCGCACGCCATGGCCGACGGCACCCTGGAGGACGCCGGGTGGATGCCGCTCGGGCTGAGCCGGGTGGACTGGCGGTCCTGGCCGGGCCGCCAGGCCCGAGCGGTCGAGGCGTTCTTCGGCGCCTGGTGGCAAGAGGCGCTCGGCGCCGCCGAGCCGCCCTACCCGGTCCGGGACGTGTTCGAGATCTGCTGCTCCGTACTGGGTGAGGCGGCACCGCTGCTGGCGGCGTGGGAGGCCGGACCCGAGGCCGACGCGCATCTCGCGGACTGCGTGGAATGGTGGTCGGACGATCTTCTCGCCGACCGCTGGCCCTTCACCTGGTGGCGCCCGGACGACGAGCCCCACGCTCGCGCGGAACTCCAGACCTGGCTGGGCGAGCACGCCCCGGCCCGCCTCCGGCCCCTCGGGCTGACCGGCCTCGCCGACCGCACCGCCCTCCTCGCGCTGCCGTACGACGCCCGCTGGAACGACCCCTACTGGTCCCGCTGAGCCGCGTACTCCGTCAGCCCCGCCGCCACCAGCCGGGCGTTGGACAGGGCCCGTTCACCGCCCGGCAGGAACAGCGTGTCCTCCAGGCCGATACGAGTCGCCAGCCCCAGCCGTCCGGCCAGCCGCAACACCGGCCACGCGCCGCCGTCCTCGCCGTGCAGCAGGACGGGACGGCCGTGCGCCGTGCCCAGTTCGCCGAGCAGGGCGTGCGCCGACGCCTCGGCGGTCGCCGGATCGGTGTCCGTCACCTCCGCCAGGACCCGCAGCACGCGCGGCCCGAGCGGGGAGACAGCGAAGCGCGCCGCGCCCTCGGTGCCGGACCAGATGCCCGCCTCGACCCCGACGCCCCGCCTCAGCAGCAGCGCGGCAAGCTCCTCGGCGCCCGGCTCGTGCCAGTTGACCGACGCGAAATCGGGCAGCACCGACCAGGAGCGCACCCGCTCCAGCAGTGCGGCCGGACCGGGTTCGGCCCAGGCGCCGGTGGTCACCCCGACCGGCACCCCGGCGAGCCCGCGCAGTGCCGCCACCACGGGCCCGACGACGCGTGCGGACAGGGACTCCCGCCCGCACGGCGTCCGGGGGTGCACATGCGCCTCCGTGGCCCCGGCGGTGACCGCCTCCGCGGCCGACCGCGCCAACTCCTCCGGCGTCAGCGGGACTTGAGCGCCGTCCGCCGCCGTTCTGCTCCCGTTCAGACAGACCTGCACCGCACCATGGTGCCGCACCGGCTCAGGCCGACATCAGCAGCCGCTCCCGCCGCGCCGAGGCCAGCGCGTCGTCGGTGAGCACCGGACGCGGCACCAGGATGCCGCAGTCCGCGCACACCGGCCCGGCCGACGGCTCGTGATCGAGGCCGTACCGCCACACCAGCCGCTCGCCGTCGCACACCGGGCACACCGATCCCGGCCGGCGCTCCAGGGCGCTGATGATCCGGTGCAGTACGTCGGCCAGCGGTTCACGGGGGTGCAGCCGCGGGTCGTCGCACCAGGCGACACCGAAGCCGCCCCAGGTCATCCGGTGCCAGTCGTCGACACTGCCCGGCCTGCGCAGGCCGTCGTGCTTCTCCTTCTTCCGGCGTTCCGCGAAATCGGCCTCGTAGGTCAGCCACACCGCGCGCGCCTGCTCCAGCTCAACCAGTGCGGCCACGAGCCGCGCCGGGTCGGGGGAGCGGTCCTCCGGGCCGAAACCGGCCCGCCCGCACAGATGGTCCCAGGTCGCCCGGTGCCCGTAAGGAGCGAACCGCTCCAGGCACTTGCGCAGTGAGTAGCGCCGCAGCGCCAGATCGCATCGCGGATCGCGCACCTGTCTCGCCAGACTTCGGAATCCGGCCATCGCCCTGCACCTCCGTCACACCTGTGTCCGCTCTCCGGTCACCTCGGCGTCGCCGTACGGCTGTCGCGCGACGTCGCCGGATAGACGTGTCGCGGGCCGATCCGGCTCCATCCGATTTCCGATGCCCTCCCATAACGCGTTCCGTGTTGACCGCCGGGCACCGGCCCGAACGGCCGCGGAACTTGACGCATGTTCACCTTTCTTCGCGGGGATACCGGCGGTAACGTCCGGCCCACCCCCGTCGGGAGGAGCTGCCATGCCACGGCGCACCCCACGTAACGTGTTGTCCGACAGACTCAGAACTCCTCGCACACTCTCCGGGTTCCTGAAGACGGCCTCGATATGCGTCCTGATCGCCGGTTGTCTTTCACCGCTCGGTCAGGCGGCGGCCGCCACAAGCGCTCCCACCGCGACGAACGACTACTGTTCCGGCCAGTGTTCGGACATCCTTCCGCCGGGTGAGAACGGCAACGCCACCCTGGCGCAGATCCTGCTCAACCAGGCTTTCGGCACCCAGCCGGCGCATGCCGAGGACCAGCTCGGCCCCTACGCGAATCTCGCCACCGGCCACCCCGGCCTGACCGACGCGAAGATCAACAACTTTTTCAACGACGCCTCCTTCGGCGTCCCCGCCGCCCAGGTCGCCTCCACCGAGAAGCCCGCCGGGCGCACCGACGTCACGATCGTCCGGGACAAGAAGACCGGTGTGCCCCACATCTCGGGCACCACCCGCTACGGCACCGAGTTCGGCGCCGGTTACGCGGCCGGGCAGGACCGGCTGTGGCTGATGGACGTGTTCCGGCACGTGGGCCGGGGCCAGTTGACCGGCTTCGCCGGCGGCGCCCCCGCCAACCAGGGCCTGGAGCAGGAGTTCTACCGCCAGGCGCCCTACACCGAGGCCGACCTCCAGGCCCAGATCGACGGCGCCGTGGCCCGTAACGGCGAGCGCGGACAGCAGGCCCTCGCCGACGTCACCGCCTACCTGGACGGCATCAACGCCTACATCGACGCCTCCGACAGCGGCCGTTACTTCCCCGGCGAGTACGTCCTCACCGGCCACAAGGACTCCATCACCAACGCCGGCACCATCGACCACTTCAAGGTGACCGACCTGGTGGCGCTCGCCTCGGTGGTCGGCACGCTGTTCGGCTCCGGCGGGGGCGGCGAGGTGAACAACGCCCTCTCGCTGATCGCCGCCCAGTCCAAGTACGGCGTCGAGGAGGGCACCCGCGTCTGGGAGTCCTTCCGGATGCGCAACGACCCCGAGGCCGTCCTCACCCTCCACTACGGACAGCGTTTCCCCTACGCCACCCGCCCCGACAGCCCCCGCGGCCGGGCCCTGCCCGACGCCGGCTCGGTCACCCAGGAGCCGCTGGTCTACGACCGCACCGGCAGCGCGGGCACCGCGAGCGCCAGGAGTTCCTCCACCGCCGCCGCCAAGGACACCCTCAGCTCCGCCCGGCGCGGCATGTCCAACGCCCTCGTGGTCAGCGGCAAGCACACCGCCAGTGGCCACCCCGTCGCCGTCTTCGGCCCGCAGACCGGCTACTTCGCCCCGCAGCTCCTGATGCTCCAGGAGATCCAGGGCCCCGGCATCAGCGCCCGCGGCGCCTCCTTCGCGGGCCTGAGCATGTACGTAGAACTCGGACGCGGCCAGGACTACTCCTGGAGCGCCACCACCTCCGGCCAGGACATCATCGACACCTACGCCGTCGAGCTGTGCCAGGACGACCACCACTACCTCTACCGGGGCACCTGCACCGCGATGGAGCAGGTCGAGCGGAAGAACGCCTGGAAGCCCACCGTGGCCGACGGCACCGCCGCCGGTTCGTACGCCATGCGCGTGTGGCGGACCAAGTACGGGCCCGTGCAGTACCGGGCGACCGTCGGCGGGAAGAAGGTCGCCTACACCACCCTGCGCTCCTCCTACCTGCACGAGGCCGACTCCATCATCGGCTTCCAGATGCTCAACGACCCCGGCTATGTGAAGGGCCCCGAGGACTTCCAGAAGGCGGCCCAGCACATCAACTTCACCTTCAACTGGTTCTACGCCGACTCCGCGCACACCGCGTACTACAACAGCGGCGACAACCCGGTCCGCGCGGCCGGTGTCGACGCCGAGTTCCCGGTGTGGGCCGAGCCGGCCTACGAGTGGCGGAACTGGGACCCGGCCGCCAACACCGCCGACTACACCCCGGCGAGCGAACACCCCAACTCCATCGACCAGGACTACTACATCTCCTGGAACAACAAGCAGGCCGAGGCGTACACCGCCGCGCCCTGGGGCGAGGGCCCGGTGCACCGGGGCGACCTCCTCGACGACCGGGTGAGCAAGCTGGTCGCGCAGGGCGGGGTCACCCGGACCAAGCTGGTCCAGGCCATGGCGGACGCGGCCCTGGCCGACCTGCGCGCCGAGGACGTGCTGCCCGGGCTGCTCAAGGTCGTCAACTCGGCGCCGGTGACCGACCCGGCGGCAGCGGCGGCCGCGACCAAGCTCCAGACATGGCTGGACGCGGGTGCCAGGCGCACCGAGACGTCGGCGGGGTCGAAGAAGTACGCCGACTCCGACGCGATCCGCCTCCTGGACGCCTGGTGGCCCCTGCTGGTGAAGGCCGAGTTCGAACCCGGCCTCGGCAGCAGCCTGTACGGCGCCTTCACCGCCAACCTCCCGGTGGACGAGGCACCCTCCGCCGGGCACGGCCCGACCGGCTCGCACGCCGGAAGCTCGTTCCAGTACGGCTGGTGGAGCTATGTCGACAAGGACATACGAGCGGTGCTCGGTGAGCCCGTACCGGGCGGTCTCTCCCGCAAGTACTGCGGCGACGGCAGCCTCTCCGCCTGCCGGGACGCCCTTCTCGGCACGCTGAAGCAGGCCGCCGGGCTCACCGCCGCCCAGGTCTACCCGGGCGACGACCTGTGCTCCGCCGGGGACCAGTGGTGCGCCGACTCTATTCAGCAGCGCACCCTGGGCGGCGTCAAGCACGGCAACATCAGCTGGCAGAACCGGCCGACCTACCAGCAGGTCGTGGAGTACACCTCGCACCGCTGACGGCCCGTGAGCGGCGGCTCCCGGTACGGGGGCCGCCGCGCTCAGCGGTACATCAGGTACTTCGCCCGCACCCGGCGGAACGCCGTCAGCTCCGCCTGCCAGGCGGCCGCCACCTCGTCCGCCCCGGCCCCGGCGTCGATCATCGTGCGCACCCGCTCCGAACCGGTCAGCTTGTCGATCCAGTTGTCCGGCCGCCAGGCGAACCCGTCCCACACCCGCCGTGCCGTCACCAGCAGCGTCACCCCGGTCAGCACCGGGTCGAAGGCCGCCGGATCGTGCACATGGAGCTGCACCCCGCCGACCGTCTTCCCCTGGAACTTGGAGAACGTCGGCGCGAAGTACGCCTCCCGGAACCGCACCCCCGGCAGCCCCGCCTTGTTCGCCTCCCGGGCCCAGCGCCCGTCGACGCCCTCCGCGCCGAGGAGTTCGAAGGGGCGGGTGGTGCCCCGGCCCTCGGAGAGGTTGGTGCCCTCGAACAGACAGGTCCCGGAGTACACCAGGGCGGTGTCCGGGGTCGGCATGTTCGGGCTCGGCGGCACCCAGGGCAGCCCGCAGTCGCCGAAGAACATCCCGCGCCGCCAGCCGGTCATCGCCACCGTCTCCAGCGGCACCGGCTTGTCGAGGAACTCCCCGTTGAACAGCCGGGCCAGCTCCGCCACCGTCATCCCGTGCGCCTGCGCGACCGGCCGCCGGCCGACGAACGTGGCGAACTCCTCGTGCAGCACCGGCCCCAGGGCGGCCCGTCCGGTCACCGGGTTCGGGCGGTCCAGCACCATGAACCGCTTGCCCGCCAGCGCCGCCGCCTCCATGCAGTCGTACAGCGTCCAGATGTACGTGTAGAAGCGGGCGCCCGCGTCCTGGATGTCGAAGACGACGGTGTCCACCCCGGAGGCGGTGAAGACGTCGGCGAGCGCCTGGCCGCTCTTCAGATACGTGTCGTACACCGGCAGCCCCGTCGCGGGGTCGTCGTAGCGCCCCTCCGAGCCGCCCGCCTGGGCGGTGCCCCTGAAACCGTGCTCGGGGCCGAAGACGGCGGTCAGCCGCACCCGGTCGTCCGCGTGCATCACGTCCACGATGTGCCGGACGTCACGGGTGACGCCCGTCGGGTTGGTGACGATGCCGGCCTTCCGGCCGGCCAGCGGCGCGTAGCCGTCGGCGGCCAGCCGCTCGAACCCGGTGCGCACCCGGTGCCCGGCGCCGGCGTCCGAGGCGGGGGCCGGGATCCCGGCCCCGACGGCGGCCGTTGCGGTGGTGGCGAGCATGCTCCGTCTGGACAGCGTCATACGGGACCTCCGTGAGCGCGGCGGGTGTCATGACCACGGGGACGCTAGCGGCTGGCGGGCCGCCAGGGAACGCACCGGACCGGGAGCCGTCGGGGATTCCCCTTCCCTCCGGCATACCGACTGGTTAGTCTGGCGCCGCGGCGGCGGGACCGCCGCGCACAGCCACAGCTCGAAGGAGGCCGCTGGTGGAAGCCGTGCAGGACGCCGGAGTCGTCGTCACCGGGGCGGGCGGGGGGATCGGGGCGGCTCTCGCCCGCCGGTTCGCCGCCGAGGGCGCCCGGGTCGTCGTCAACGACCTCGACGCCGACAAGGCCAAGGCGGTGGCCGAGGAGATCGGGGGCATCGCCGTGCCCGGCGACGCCTCCGGGATCGTCGCCGAGGCCCGCGCGGCGCTCGGCGGCGCCATCGACGTGTACTGCGCCAACGCGGGCGTCGCCTTCGAGGACGGCACCCCCGGCGGCCCGCTGGACGAGCGCTCCTGGGCGGTGTCCTGGGACGTCAATGTGATGGCCCACGTCCGCGCCGCCCACGACCTGCTGCCCGGCTGGCTGGAGCGGGGTGGCGGCCGGTTCGTCTCCACCGTCTCCGCCGCCGGACTGCTCACCATGATCGGCGCCCCCTCCTACAGCGTCACCAAGCACGGCGCGCTGGCCTTCGCCGAGTGGCTGTCCCTCACCTACCGCCACCGGGGCGTGAAGGTGCACGCGATCTGCCCGCAGGGTGTGCGCACCGACATGCTGTCCGCCACCGGCAGCGCCGGCGACCTGGTGCTCCAGCCGACCGCGATCGAGCCGGCCGAGGTCGCCGACGCGCTGTTCGCGGGCATGGCCGAGGACCGCTTCCTGATCCTGCCGCATCCCGAGGTGGCCGAGTACTACCAGACCCGCGCGGCCCACCCGGACAAGTGGCTGGGCGGCATGAACCGGCTCCAGCGCGCCTGGGAGGACTCCCGCTGACCCGGCCCCGCCGGGGGATGGGAAGATCCTCCGGCGGGGAACCGTTCCCGCCCCAGTGACGACAGTCGGCGACCCGACGGAAAGGCAGGTGGCGGCAGTGCCCAGGAACACGGACGGAGACGCCGCACCCGTCCCCCGGCGGCTGCTGGACGCCGCGACCCGCCTCTTCGCCGACCAGGGCTACGACCGCACCTCGGTGCAGGAGATCGTCGAGGCCGCCGGAGTCACCAAGGGCGCGCTCTACCACTACTTCGGCTCCAAGGACGACCTCCTGCACGAGGTCTACGCGCGCGTGCTGCGCCTCCAGCAGGAGCGCCTGGACGCCTTCGCGGACGCCGACGAGCCGGTGGAGAAGCGGGTGCGGGACGCGGCCGCCGACGTCGTCGTCACCACCATCGAGAACCTCGACGACGCGATGATCTTCTTCCGCTCGATGCACCACCTGAGCCCGGAGAAGAACAAGCAGGTCCGCGCCGAACGCCGCCGCTACCACGAACGGTTCCGCGCGCTGATCGAGGAGGGCCAGCGCGAGGGCGTGTTCTCCACCGCCACCCCGGCCGACCTCGTCGTGGACTACCACTTCGGCTCGGTCCACCACCTCTCCACCTGGTACCGCCCCAAGGGCCCGCTCACCCCGCAGGAGGTCGCCGACCACCTCGCCGACCTCCTGCTGCGCGCCCTGCGCCCGTAGCGGCAACGCGCAAGGGGCGCCCGCGATCGCGGGCGCCCCTTGCGACAGGTGCTTCTTTACAGGTACTTCTTCAGCTCACGCCGGGCCAGCGAGCGCTGGTGCACCTCGTCCGGACCGTCCGCCAGCATCAGCGTGCGGGCACCCGCGTACAGGTCGGCCAGCGGGAAGTCCTGGCTCACCCCGCCCGCGCCGTGCAACTGGATCGCCCGGTCCAGGATCTCCACCACCGCGCGCGGAGTGGCGATCTTGATGGCCTGGATCTCGGTGTGCGCGCCCCGGTTGCCGACGGTGTCCATCAGCCACGCCGTCTTCAGCACCAGCAGCCGGAGCTGCTCCACCGTCACCCGCGCGTCCGCGATCCAGTTCTGCACCACCCCCTGCTGCGCCAGCGGCTTGCCGAACGCGGTACGCGACACCGCCCGCCGGCACATCAGCTCGATGGCCCGCTCGGCCATGCCGATCAGCCGCATGCAGTGGTGGATGCGCCCCGGACCGAGCCGGGCCTGAGCGATGGCGAAGCCGCCGCCCTCCTCGCCCACCAGGTTGGCCACCGGCACGCGCGCGTGGTCGAAGACGACCTCCGCGTGCCCGCCGTGCGAGTGGTCCTCGTACCCGAAGACCTGCATGGCCCGCTTCACTGTCACACCGGGCGTGTCCCGCGGGACCAGCACCATCGACTGCTGACGGCGGAGGTCCTCGCCGTCCGGGTCGGTCTTGCCCATCACGATGAAGATCTTGCAGTCCGGGTTCATGGCCCCGGAGATGTACCACTTGCGGCCCGTGATGACGTATTCGTCACCGTCCCGCTCGATGTGCGTGGTGATGTTGGTGGCGTCGGAGGAGGCCACCTCCGGCTCGGTCATGGCGAACGCCGAGCGGATCTCCCCGGCCAGCAGCGGCTCCAGCCACTGCTTCTTCTGCTCGTCCGTGCCGAACTGCGCCAGCACCTCCATGTTCCCGGTGTCCGGTGCCGCGCAGTTCAGCGCGGTCGGCGCCAACTGCGGGGACCGGCCGGTGATCTCGGCCAGCGGGGCGTACTGGAGGTTGGTCAGCCCGGCACCGTACTCGGCGTCGGGCAGGAAGAGGTTCCACAGGCCCTGCCGCCGCGCCTCGGCCTTCAGCTCCTCCACCACCGCAGGGGTGTCCCAGGGGGAGTCCAGCAGCGCCCGCTGCTCCTCGGCGGTCTTCTCGGCCGGGTACACGTACTCGTCCATGAAGGCGAGGAGACGGGTGCGGAGTTCCTCGGTGCGCGCGTCGAACGCGAAGTCCATCTGCTTTAGCCTTCCTGAAGCGTGGTCAGTCCGTGGTCGATGAAGACGGGCACCAGGTCCCCGATGCGGTCGAAGCCGCCGCCCACCGTCTGGCCGAGGGTGTACCGGTAGTGGATGCCCTCCAGGATCACGGCGAGCTTGAACCAGGCGAACGCGGTGTACCAGTTGACGTCCGAGACATCGCGCCCGGAGCGCTCCGCGTACCGCTCGACCAGCTCGGCGGGCGTGGGGTGGCCGGGGGCCTCGGCGGTGGTGGAGACGGGGGAGTGGGCCATTCCGAGCGGCTGGCTGTACATCACCAGCAGGCCGAGGTCGGTGAGCGGGTCGCCCAGGGTCGACATCTCCCAGTCGAGGATGGCCTCGATCCGGTCGCCCTCGCCGATCAGCACGTTGTCCAGGCGGTAGTCGCCGTGCACCACGGCCGGCGCCGGAGAGGTGGGCAGCGAGCGGCCGAGGGCCGCGTGCAGCTCGTCGACGCCCGCCAGCTCCCGGTTGCGGGAGGCGTCGAGCTGCTTGCCCCAGCGGCGGAGCTGGCGGTCCAGGAAGCCCTCGGGACGGCCGAAGTCGGCGAGGCCCACCTCGGCGGGGTCCACCGCGTGCAGCTCGACGAGGGTGTCCACCAGTGACAGCACCGCGTTCCGGGTGCGCTCCGCACCGAGCGGGGCGAGCTGGTCCGCCGTGCGGTAGGGGGTGCCCTCGACGAACTCCATCACGTAGAACGGGGCGCCCAGCACCTCGTCGTCCTCGCACAGCAGCACCGGCCGGGGGACCGGCACGCGGGTGGGGTGCAGGGCGCTGATCACCCGGTGCTCGCGGCGCATGTCGTGCGCGGTGGCCAGGACGTGGCCCAGCGGCGGGCGCCGGACGACCCAGCGGGAGGTGCCGTCGGTGACGGCGTAGGTGAGGTTCGACCGTCCGCCCTCGATCAGCCTGCCGGTCAGCGGACCGGTCACCAGGCCGGGCCGCTCACGGTCGAGCAGCGCGCGCAGCCGGTCGAGATCGAGTCCGGGCGGGTGGTCGGCGCTCATACATCACTCCTACGAACGGGTGAACAGGAACGCGTCACATGATGCCGACCGGTCGGTATGCCGTCCAGTGTGTGCACCCTAAAGCCTGCGCCGACGTGACCGGACACACGCCGCCCGGCGTGTGTCCGGCGTGGTCACGGAGGCTCGGTGGACGGAGGCGGTGACGACGGACAGGCTATGTGCGAACGCCGTGAACCGCCCGTATCGGGATACCGGGGTTGCGCGGCGGGTGAACGCCCTGGAGGGTCCAGATCATGAAGGCCATCAGCTACCGCCGCTACGGCGGCCCCGAAGTGCTGGAGTACGGCGAGCTCCCCGAGCCCAAGGTGGGCCCCGACGAGGTGCTGGTCCGGGTGCGCGCGGCCGCGGTCAACCCGGTCGACTGGAAGTGCCGCGAGGGGCACCTCGACCCGGTCCTCAACACCGTCTTTCCTGTGATCACCGGCTGGGACGTCAGCGGGGTCGTGGTCCGCCCCGGCGCCTCCGTCGCCGAGTACGAGGAGGGGGACGAGGTGATGGGGTACGTCCGCGAGGACCTGCTCTCGCTCGGTACCTTCGCCGAGTACGTCGCCGCCCCGGTGCGCACCCTCGCCCGCAAGCCCGCCGCGTTCTCCTTCGAGGAGGCCGCCGGACTGCCATTGGTGGGCCTGACCGCCTACCAGGTCCTCGTGAAGGTCCTCGAGGTCAAGCGCGGCGAGACCGTGCTCATCCACGCGGCCGCCGGCGGGGTCGGCTCCCTCGGTGTGCAGATCGCCGTCCATCTCGGCGCCTACGTCATCGGCACCGCCAGCGAACGCAACCACGCCTATGTACGCGGTCTCGGCGGCGAACCGGTCACGTACGGCGAGGGCCTGGCCGACCGCGTACGCGGCATCGCGCCCGAGGGCGTGGACGCGGTCCTCGACACCGTCGGCGGCGAGACCCTGAAGGTCTCGGCCCAGCTCCTCGCCCCCGGCGGCCGCCTCGCCTCCATCGCCGACCCGGAGGTCACCGAGTACGGCGGCCGCTACTGGTTCGTCCGCCCCGACGCCGAGGACCTCGCCAAGCTCTCCCAGCTGGCCGACCAGGGTGCCGTCTCCGTCCACGTCGACAAGGCCTTCCCCCTGGAGCAGACCGCCGACGCCCAGCGCCTCAGCCAGGAGGGCCGCACCCGGGGCAAGATCGTCGTGACGGTCTCCGGAGCCGACGGCTAGGGCCTGTCCGGTGGACCAGGGGGCGGGGAAGCAGCGGTGCCGATCGACCCAGATGGGCGTGCCGGACCCCGCGTTCGCGCCATGATCCGCCGGACAGGCCCTAGCTCACCAGCACCCCCGCGCACAGCGCCAGCGCCACCGCGCACCCCGTAGCCGCCCATGCCATGCGCGGGGTGAGCGTGGGCGGTACCGGGCTCGCCGCCAGGGTGCGGATGCGCAGGTGGGCCAGGGCGAGGAAGGCCAGCCAGCACACACAGCACAGCAGGACCAGCACCGCCCCGGTCGCCGGGCCGGCCGCGCGGACCGACGCCCGTATCGCCAGCACCGCGGTCACCGTGCCCGACAGGGTGGTACGCCGCCACGCCAGCCGGGTGCGCTGCGGCTGGAGCCCCGCGTCGCGGGCCGGAGCGGTCATCCCGCCCATCCGGCCAGCACCACCACGACCATCACCACGGCGACCACCGCCACCAGCAAACTCAGCACCGCCGGGAACCGGGACACCGGCAGGTCCTCGCCCCGCCGCATCGCCTGCTCGCAGCGCACCCAGTGGTGCACCGCCCGCAGCGCGCACAGCACCCCCGCGCCCAGCAACGCCAGCGCCAGCGCCACCCGCCACGCCCAGCGCAGGTGCGGCAGGAACTGGTCCACCGCGAAACCGCCGCCGATCAGGGCCAGCGCGGTCCGCAGCCAGGCCAGGAAGGTCCGCTCGTTGGCCAGCGAGAACCGGTAGTCGGGGGTGGTGCCCTGGTCCCGCACCCGCTCGGGTTCGAGCCAGAGCCGGACGTTGCGTACGAATTCGCTCACACGCCGGACCCTACCGGCGCGTCACCCGGCCGCCCGGAACGCCCTCAGCCGCTCGTGCGCGGCCAGCCCGTCCGGCACCCACTCCCACTGGCCGAGCCGCGCGGCGACCTCCTCGTCGGTGAGGAAGGCGTGCCACTGCACCTCCTCCACCTGCGGGCGCACCGGCAGGTCGCAGCGGACCTCGTACACCGCCGACCACCAGCCGTGCCCGGCCTCGTCCTCATAGAGGAACTTGAAGAGGTACGCCGGCTCGGGCAGCCCGCTCACCCCCAGCTCCTCCTCCGCCTCGCGCAGCGCCGCCTCGTCGTAGGACTCGCCCGCGCCGACCACCCCGCCCACGAAGAGGTCGTACAGCGCGGGGAAGACCAGCTTGGTGGCGGTGCGCCGGTGTACGAACAGGCGGCCCTCGGCGTCGCGGACCTGGATGAAGACGCAGCGGTGGCGCAGCCCCCTGGCGTACGCCTCGCCGCGCGGGGCTTGAGTGACGACACGGTCCTGCTCGTCCACGATGTCGAGGATCTCGTCGGCGGGGTTCATCCCGCCATCCAAGCAGCTCAGTTGCGCTGCAGATCCCGTACCGGCCGCTCCTCGGCCGTGCCGCACGGCATCGCCGGGTGCATCCCCAGCAGCACGATGCCCCCGACGATCGCCGCGAGTCCGGCCGCCTCCCAGGCCAGCGCCCCGGTGTCGGTGTGCAGCCGGTCGCCGAGGAAGCCGACGCCGCACAGGATGCCCGCGAGGGGCTGGGCGGCGGTCAGCGCGGGCAGCGACATGCGCAGGGGCGCCGTCTCGAACGCGCTCTGCACCAGCAGCAGCCCGGTCACCCCGAGCGCCAGCACCGCGTACGGATGCCCGCCGGTGAAGAGTTCGGTGAGGCCGCCCTCGCGGAAGCGGATGCTGCTCACGCGGGTCAGCGCGTCCTGCACGCCGTAGAGGAGCCCGGCGGCCGTCGCCAGCAGCACCGGGCTCCACGTGGTCCGCGAGCGTTTCGCCCAGCCGGCCAGCGCCAGCGCCACCCCCACCATCACGCCGAGGATCAGCCAGTGCCGCACCGGATCGGTGACGGCGGTGCCGCCGCGCGGCCGGCCGGCCAGGATGAACGTGCTCACCCCGCCCGCCAGCAGCACCAGCCCCGCCCAGCCCTGCCGGCCCACCGGCTGGCCGGTCTGGCGGCGGGACAGGGCGAGCGCGAACAGCAGGTTGGTGGCGAGCAGCGGCTCCACCAGTGAGATCTCACCGTTGCCGAGTGCCACCGCGCCCAGCGCCATGCCGGCCACCATCAGCGCGGTACCGCCCAGCCAGCGCGGCACCCGCATCAGGTCCAGCAACAGTCGGAAGGACAGGAAGTCGCTCGGGGGCGCCTCACGCGCGACGTTCTGCTGAAGCACGAACCCGAACCCCAGGCACGCCGCGGCACTCACGGCGAGGAGGAGAACCAGAACGGACACGCTGCGTACCTCGATCATCGGCCGGGCCACGGTTGCGTAGGCCGACTGTAGCGTCCCGCAAGGCCGGGACTGTGGAGAGTGCCCGGAACCGGACACGTTTCGGGGGAACCGCCCCGTCATGTTCCGTCTCCCCGCCCCCCGGCGCCATGGCGTACGCCACACCCGCCGTCCCCGGACCGGACTGACCGACGCCGACCAGGGCACCTGTGCCTCAAGTCCCTCTGCAGCCGCCGTGGTTGGACGGAGCAACACTTCGATTCCGCTTGACGCAAACCTAGGCGGGGAGTTTGCTGTGAGTGATCGGCCGATGGCAGCCCGAAAAACAGGAAGTCCCGCGGTGCCCCTGACCCCGCCCCCGCCCGTCACAGACCGGGCCCCCTCGGACCCGCCCGGCGGCCTCGCCCCGGAGCACTCCGGCACCTT
>NZ_WWKH01001023.1:0-25209 GCF_009865595.1 Streptomyces sp. SID1328
GGCAGACGGGAATTGTCAGACAGGGCCTAGGGCCCGGTGACCTGACCCGACCCCTCGTACAGCCCCTCCACCGCGTCCGCGAAGTCCCGCAGGATGCGGGCGCGGCGGAGCTTCATGGAGGGGGTGAGGTGGCCGTGGTGCTCGGTGAAGTCGCCGGGGAGGACGGTGAAGCGGCGGATGGACTCGGGGCGGGAGACGAGCTGGTTGGCCTGCTCGATCGCGTCCCACAGCACGGCGTTCAGGTCGGGGTCGCCGACGAGGAGCTCCGGCGGTACCGGGTGCTTGCCGTTCATCTGGCGCCAGTGGTGGATGCCGTCCGGGTCCAGGGTGATGAGGGCGCCGATGTAGGGGCGGCCGTCGCCGACGAGGAGGCAGTGGGAGATCAGGGGGTGCTGGCGAAGCCAGTTCTCCAGCGGGGCCGGGGCGACCGACTTGCCGCCCGCCGTGATCAGCAGCTCCTTCTTGCGGCCGGTGATGGTGAGGTAGCCGTCGTCGTCCAGCTCGCCCAGGTCGCCGGTGGCCAGCCAGCCGTCGCGGGTCGCGGGGACGACACCGCCCGCCTGCCGGTCCCAGTAGCCGCGCAGCACATGGTCGCCGGAGATCAGGATCTCGCCGTCGGCCGCGATCCGGACCCGGGTGCCGGGCAGCGGCCAGCCGACGGTGCCGAGGCGGGGCCGCAGCGGCGGGGTGACCGTGGTGGCGGCGGTGGACTCGGTGAGGCCGTACCCCTCGAAGATCTCGATGCCGGCGCCCGCGAAGAAGGCGGCCAGCCGGCGGCCAAGGGGGGAGCCGCCGCAGATGGCGTAGCGGACCTTGCCGCCCATGGCGGCGCGCAGTTTGCGGTAGGCGAGCGGGTCGTAGAGGGAACGGCTGGCTTTCAGGGCCGCGTTGGGGCCGTTGCCGGTGCCGGTCTGGCGGGCCTCCAGCGCCTCGCCGTAGCGCACGGCGGTGGCGGCGGCCCGGTCGAAGGCGGCGGCCTTGCCGCTCGACTCGGCCTTGGCGCGGGCGGTGTTGTACACCTTCTCCAGCATGTACGGGATGGTCAGCAGACAGGTCGGCCGGAACGCGGCCAGGTCCGGCAGCAGATGCTCGGGCTTGAGGCTGGGCGCGTGGCCGAGGCGTACGCGGGCCCGGACGCAGGCGATGGCGACCATGCGGCCGAAGACGTGGGACATCGGCAGGAACAGCAGCACCGACGCCTCCTCACCGGTCGTCACCTTGAACACCGGGTGGAGGAGTTCGATGGCGTTGTCGACCTCGGCGAAGAAGTTGCCGTGCGAGAGGGCGCAGCCCTTGGGGCGGCCGGTGGTGCCCGAGGTGTAGATCAGGGTGGCGAGCGTGTCGGGGCCCAGCATGCCCCGGCGTACGGCGACCTCACCGTCCGGTGTGCCCGCGCCCGCCTCGGCGAGCAGCTCCACGTGGCCCTCGTCGATGACCCAGACGTGCCGCAGGTCGGGGAGCTGGGCCAGTTCGGGCGCGATGGCGGCGCCCTGGGCGGTGGTCTCGGTGATCAGGGCGACGGCGCCGGAGTCCTGGAGTATCCAGCGGGTCTGGTAGACCGAGGAGGTCGGGTAGACGGGCACGGTGACCAGGCCGGCCGCCCAGGCGGCGAAGTCCAGCAGGGTCCACTCGTACCGGGTGCGGGCCATGACGGCGATCCGCTCGCCCGGCATCAGCCCCTCCGAGACCAGCCCGCGCGCCACCGCCAGCACCTCGGCGGCGAACTGCCCGGCCGTCACGTCCTCCCACTCGCCGGAGGCGTTCTTCCGGCTGAGCACCACCGCGCCGGGCGCGGCCTCGGCGTTGTCGAAGGGCAGGTCGGCCAGCGAGCCGTGGGTGACCGGGGGCGCGAAGGGGGGCACCGCCACTTCCCGGACGGCCCCGTCCAGGCGCCGGATCTCCGGTTCCACCAGCACCGGGCGGCCGTCGTAGTCGAGGGCCGAGACGTGCGGGGCGGGTGAGACGGGGGCGTTGGGGTACGGGGCGGTCACGGGCGGCTCCTGGGACGTGCAGCGGCGTACTGCTTGCTGCATGACATACGCGCCCCGCGCACCGGGGCGTTCAGGGCGGCCGTCCGTCGCACCGGTGCGCCGCCGTCAGGCTGGCGATCGTACGAGGCACCTGTGGTGACCTTGTGCGCATCGGGCGGTGGTACGGCACCGGATGTGTGCAGTCCCGGAGTTTTCGTGAGGGATGTTCCGCTTCCCGGCCGGAGTCAGGAAGCCCCGCCGGAGTCAGGAAGCCCGGCCGGCCGTCTCGGCCGCGTCCTCCTGGTTGCGGTTGGCGTCCAGGTTGGCCTTCATCCGCTCCACCCGGCCGGCCACCTGGACCGAGGCCCGCTCGCGCTCCTTGCGCAGCACCACCCAGCTGATGGGCGCCGAGAGGATCATGGCGAGCAGCACGATCCAGAAGAGGTTGGAGGCACCGAACCCGCGCGGGAAGATCCCGGAGTAGACGGCTCCCCAGGCGACCACGAGGCAGCCGGCGAAGACGCCGAGGCGCATCAGCGTGTAGCGGAGCATCTCAATCCACTCTTCCGTGTCGTTTCGGCCCCAAAGGCGTGCACCGTCCAGTGAAGCACGCCCCGTACCCGATCTTGGCAGGGGGTGGGCGGGCTCAGCGCAGGGTCAGCAGCATGGTGACGTCGTCGCGGTACTCACCGGGCGCGACCCGGATGGCGTCCGGTACCCGGCCCACCTCGCGGTAGCCGCAGGAGGCGTAGAAGCGCTCCAGGCCCAGACCGCCCCGGCAGCCCAGCCGTATCGCCTCGATGCCGTCGATACCGCGCGCGGCGTCGGCGGCGGCCGCCAGCAGGTCGCGGCCGTGGCCGAGACCCTGGTACTTGGGGTGGACCATCACCGTATACAGCCAGAGCCAGTGGCCCATCAGCCGGTGGGTGTTGAAGGTGAGGAACGCGGTCGCGGCGACCCGCCCCTCCTCGTCGTGCCCGACCAGCAGCCTGCTGTGCCCCTGGGCGAGCCGGGCCAGTGAGCGGACCAGCTCGGGACGTATGTCCTCAACGGTGGCGGGCGCCACGAAGCCGACGGCGCCGCCCGCGTTGGCGACGTCCGCCCACAGGCCGAGCAGGCCGTCGCGCAGCTCGGGGGTGACGGCGGGGTCCAGGGTGAAGGTAAGAGGCACGGGGCCAAGGTAGTCCTTACCTCGGCCCCGGCTCAACCGGCGTCCGTGACGTCAGACGCGCATCGCCTGCGGGGTCTCCCGGCGCAGCGGGTCCGGACCCTCGTACTCACGGATGATCTCGTACCGGGTGTTGCGCTCCACCGGGCGGAAGCCCGCGTCGCGGATCAGGTCGAGCAGATCCTCGCGGGTCAGCTTGTTCGGGGTGCCGTAGTTGTCCGCGTCGTGCGTGATCTTGTACTCGACGACCGAGCCGTCCATGTCGTCCGCGCCGTGCTGGAGGGCGAGCTGGGCGGTCTGCACGCCGTGCATCACCCAGAACACCTTCACGTGCGGCACGTTGTCGAACAGCAGCCGGGAGACGGCGAACGTCTTCAGCGCCTCCGCGCCGGTCGCCATCTGGGTGCGCGCCTGGAGGCGGTTGCGGACCTTGCCGTCCTTCATGTCCACGAAGTCGTGCTGGTAGCGCAGCGGGATGAAGACCTGGAAACCGCCGGTCTCGTCCTGCAGTTCGCGCAGCCGCAGCACGTGATCCACCCGGTGCCGGGGCTCCTCGATGTGCCCGTACAGCATGGTGCACGGGGTCTTCAGACCCTTCTCGTGCGCCAGGCGGTGGATACGGGACCAGTCCTCCCAGTGCGTGCGGTGGTCCACGATGTGCCGGCGGACCTCCCAGTCGAAGATCTCGGCGCCGCCGCCGGTCAGCGACTCCAGCCCGGCGTCGATGAGTTCGTCCAGGATCTCGCTCGCGCTCAGCCCGGAGATCGTCTCGAAGTGGTGGATCTCGGTGGCCGTGAACGCCTTCAGCGAGACGTGCGGCAGCGCGGCCTTCAGTTCCCGCAGCGAGCGCGGGTAGTACCGCCACGGCAGGTTCGGGTGCAGGCCGTTGACGATGTGCAGCTCGGTCAGGTTCTCCGACTCCATCGCCTTGGCCAGCTTCACGGCCTCCTCGATGCGCATCGTGTACGCGTCCTTCTCGCCCGGCTTGCGCTGGAACGAGCAGTAGGCGCAGGACGCCGTGCACACGTTGGTCATGTTGAGGTGACGGTTGACGTTGAAGTGGACCACGTCGCCGTTCTTGCGCGTGCGCACCTCGTGGGCGAGGCCGCCGAGCCACGCCAGGTCGTCCGACTCGTAGAGCGCGATGCCGTCCTCACGGGTCAGCCGCTCACCGGAGCGGACCTTGTCCTCCAGCTCGCGCTTGAGTCCGACGTCCATACCAACACCTTTCCACGACAACCTGACCAACCGTACTCCCCCGCACCCGCGTTCCCCCGCGGCTACACCTCTTCGGGCAGCTCCCCGACCCGGTTCTCCCACTTGGTGGAGAGCACGATCGTGGTGCGGGTGCGGGAGACGCCCTTGGTGCCGCTCAGCCGGCGGATCGTCTTCTCCAGGCCGTCCACGTCGGAGGAGCGGACCTTGAGCATGAAGGAGTCGTCACCGGCGATGAACCAGCAGTCCTCGATCTCGGTGAGGTCCTTCAGCCTGCGGGCCACGTCCTCGTGGTCGGCGGCGTCGGAAAGCGAGATGCCGATCAGCGCGGTGACCCCCAGGCCCAGCGAGGCCGCGTCCACCGTGGCGCGGTAACCGGTGATGACCCCGGCCGCCTCCAGCCGGTTGATGCGGTCGGTGACGCTGGGTCCCGACAGGCCGACGAGGCGCCCCAGCTCCGCGTACGAGGCCCGGCCGTTCTCCCTCAGGGCCTGGATGAGCTGCCTGTCCACCGCGTCCATGCGATCGAAGCCTTCCGGTGTGAAATTCGCCGTAGAGATATGAGGTACCGCTACTTGCCCTGCACGCCTACTTGTCCTGCCCGCCGCCCAGCTCGCCCTTCCAGCGCCGGTACAGGCCGTGCCGCACGCCCGCCGCGTCCAGCACCCGGCCGGCCACGAAGTCCACCAGGTCCTGGATGTGGGTGGCGCCCGCGTAGAAGGCCGGAGAGGCGGGGACCACGCTCGCCCCGGCGTCGTCCAGCGCGACGAGCTGGCGCAGGGTCTGCCCGTTCAGCGGGGTCTCGCGCACCGCCACCACCAGCGGCCTGCGCTCCTTCAGCGTCACGCTCGCCGCCCGCTGCAGCAGGTCCTTGGACAGGCCGAGGGCCACCCCGGCGACGCAGGCGGTCGACGCCGGCACGATCAGCATGCCCTTGACCGGGTACGACCCCGAGGACGGCCCCGCCGCGAGGTCCCCCGCGTTCCAGTACCGCACCCGGCCGAGATCCGGCGCGAAGGTGTCCGGCTTGCCGTGGGCGCCGCGCGCCAGCCAGTCCCCGAGGTCCTCACGCCAGTGGGCGTCCCGGAACGAGATCCCCGTCTCGTCCAGCAGCGTCAGCCGCGAGGCCCGGCTGACCACCAGGTCGACGTCCTCCCCGGCATCCAGCAGCGCCCGCAGCACCGCCGCCGCGTACGGCGTCCCGGAAGCTCCCGAAACCCCCACGATCCAAGGCACGCGCTGCGTTTGTCCTGCGTTCACACCTTGAGAGTACCGGCGTGACGCACTGTGCTCAGGCCGGGTGCGCCTTGGTCAGGCCGTCAGCCCCCGTACGAGCAGATCGAGCAGCGCGCAGATGAACAGCGCGATCCCGATGAAGCCGTTGACT
The DNA here is from genome assembly GCF_009865595.1 of Streptomyces sp. SID1328. Classification (NCBI taxonomy): domain Bacteria; kingdom Bacillati; phylum Actinomycetota; class Actinomycetes; order Kitasatosporales; family Streptomycetaceae; genus Streptomyces; species Streptomyces sp. SID1328. The sequence continues at coordinate 5,741 of NZ_WWKH01001023.1, forward strand.
TGGAAGAACGCCCGGTTCAGGCGGGACAGGTCGTGGGGGCGGACGATGCGGTGTTCGTAGACGAAGGCCGAACCCACGATGACCAGGCCGAGCCAGAAGAACGGGCCGGCGTGGGTGAGGACGGCGTACCAGACGAACAGGGCCATCGTGATCGCATGGCAGACCCGCGCGCCCCAGATGGCGGCCGGGATGCCGAAGCGGGCCGGGACCGACTTCACACCGACCTCGCGGTCGGTCTCCACGTCCTGGCACGCGTAGATCAGGTCGAAGCCGCCGATCCAGATGCCGACCGCGAAACCGAGGATCACCGCGTCCCAGGACCAGGTGCCGGAGATCGCCAGCCAGCCGCCGACCGGGCCGATCGCCTGCGCGAGGCCGAGGATCGCCTGCGGGAAGTTGGTGAACCGCTTGCCGTACGGATAGACCACCATCGGGATCACCGCGATCGGCGCGAGCGCCAGGCACAACGGGTTCAGCAGGGCGGCCGAGCCGAGGAAGACCACCAGCGCGACCAGCGCCCCGGTCCACGCGTGCCGTACCGACATCGCGCCGGTGACCAGTTCGCGGTGGGCGGTGCGCGGGTTACGGGCGTCGATCTCGCGGTCGATGATCCGGTTGACCGCCATGGCGAAGGTGCGCAGGCCGACCATGCAGATGGTGACCAGCAGCAGCCGCGCCCAGTGGATGTTCTTGTCCCACTGGTACATGGCGGTGAGCGAGGCGATGTACGCGAAGGGCAGCGCGAAGACCGAGTGCTCGATCATCACCAGGCGCAGGAAGGCTTTGGTGCGCCCCGGCTGCGGGACGGCGGCAGCGGTACTCACAGCCCGTACTCCTTCCAGCGCCGGTCGACCAGCGCCGCCGTGGCGGGGTCGGACAGGACCATCTCCGGCCAGCCCCCGTCCCTCGTGTAGCCCTCCTCGGGCAGCTTCTTCGTCGCGTCGATGCCCGCCTTGCCGCCCCAGAACTGCTGGTAGGAGGCGTGGTCGAGATGGTCGACGGGGCCCTCGGCGACCACCAGGTCACGGGCGTAGTCGGTGTTGCCCAGCGCCCGCCAGGCGACCTCGTGCAGGTCGTGCACGTCGCAGTCGGAGTCGACGACCACGATCAGCTTGGTCAGCGACATCATGTGCGCCCCCCAGATCGCGGACATCACCTTCTGCGCGTGCTTCGGGTACTTCTTGTCGATCGAGACGATCGCGCAGTTGTGGAAGCCACCCGCCTCGGGGAGGTGGTAGTCCACGATGTCCGGGATGATGATCTTCAGCAGCGGCAGGAAGAACCGCTCGGTGGCGCGGCCGAGCGGCCCGTCCTCGGTGGGCGGACGGCCGACCACGATGGACTGCAGCAGCGGCCGCTTCCGCATCGTCACGCAGTCGATCTTCAGCGCGGGGAATGGTTCCTGCGGGGTGTAGAACCCGGTGTGGTCGCCGAAGGGCCCCTCGGGGAGCATCTCGCCCGGCTCCAGCCACCCCTCGATGACGACCTCGGCATTGGCCGGCACCTGGAGCGGGACGGTCTTGCAGTCGACCATCTCGATCCGCTTGCCCGCGATGAACCCGGCGAACAGGTACTCGTCGATGTCGCCGGGGAGCGGGGCGGTGGAGGCGTAGGTGACGGCGGGCGGGCAGCCGAAGGCGATGGCGACCGGCAGCCGCTCACCCCGGCGCGCGGCGACCTGGTAGTGGTTCCGGCTGTCCTTGTGGATCTGCCAGTGCATGCCGATGGTGCGCTTGTCGTGCCGCTGGAGCCGGTACAGACCGAGGTTGCGGACGCCGGTGTCGGGGTCCTTGGTGTGGGTGAGCCCGAGGTTGAAGAAGGACCCGCCGTCCTGGGGCCAGGTGAACAGGGCCGGGAGCAGGTCCAGGTCCACGTCGTCACCGGTGAGGACGACCTCCTGGACGGGCGCGTGGTCGCCCTTGACCTTCTTCGGCGGAACGTGCGCCATCGCGCCGAGCTTGCCGAACGCCTCGCGGACACCGACGAAGCCGTGCGGCAGCTCGGGCCGCAGCAGCCCGCCGATCTTGTCGGAGATCTCCGCGTACGACTTGAGCCCGAGCGCCTTGAGCAGGCGGCGGTCGGTGCCGAAGACGTTCATCGCCAGGGGCATCGCGGAGCCCTTGACGTTCTCGAAGAGCAGCGCCGGTCCGCCGGCCTTCTGCACGCGGTCGACGATCTCACCGACCTCCAGGTATGGGTCGACCTCGGCCTTGATGCGCTTGAGGTCTCCCTCGCGCTCCAGCGCCCGCAGCAGGGAGCGAAGATCGTCGTAAGCCATGTGTCCCAGTATCGGCCACCGGCTACGCTGGCCCGGTCACCGGGGCCGTCCACACCGTGGGGAGATCGCGCGACCATGCTCAGGTATCTGCCGTTCCTGCTGGTCCTGGCCCTGTGGATCTACGCGTTCGTGGACTGTCTGAACACCCCCGAGGACGAGGTCCGCCACCTGCCGAAGGTGGCCTGGGTGTTCATCGTCCTGCTCTTCGGCGAGGTCCTGGTCGGCCCGCTGGCCTGGCTGATCACCGGCAAGGTCCGCCACCCGGCGGGTCCGGCCCCGACCTGGGTGGCCCCCGACGACAACCCGGACTTCCTGCGCTCCCTGAAGAAGGACGAGCCGGGTACGGAGTGACCCGGCGGGCGACAGGGTTCAGTCGCCCCTGAGGACCAGGTCCAGCAGTCCGGGGAAGCGCGCCTCGAACTCGGCACGCCGGAGCCGGTTCACGCGCCGGGCGGCCGAGACCGCGCTGTAGGCGGGTTTGGCCCCCGTGCCGCTCCGGGGACAGTGCCCCCATGGATCTGGAGCTGGCGCGGGACTGGCTGCGTACCGCCGTCGAAGAGGCGCGGGCGGGACACGCGGAAGGGGGCATCCCGATCGGGGCCGCTCTCTACGGGCCGGACGGCGAGGTGCTCGGGCGGGGGCGCAACCGCCGGGTCCAGGACGGGGACCCGGCGACGCACGCGGAGACGGCGGCCTTCCGGAACGCGGGGCGGCGCCCTTCGTACCGGGGTACGACGATGGTGACCACGCTGTCGCCGTGCTGGTACTGCTCCGGGCTGGTGCGGCAGTTCGGGATCTCGCGGGTGGTGGTCGGGGAGGCGGGGACCTTCAGCGGCGGGCACGAGTGGCTGGCCGCGCACGGGGTGGAGGTCGTACTGCTGGACGATCCCGGATGCGGCGCGCTGATGCGGGAGTTCGTGGCGGGGAATCCCGAACTGTGGAACGAGGACATCGGGTTCGCCGGCGGCTGACGGCGCGCACGGTCACGCGTTCGGCCCGCCATCCGTTCCGCTGAAAAGCCCCGCGCGGGCATGTCTCCACCGCGTGCGACGGCATTCCCTTGACGGGGGCCCCACCACACCGGGGTCCCCTTCTGCGATCGGAGACGCGTGCGAATCACTGACATCCAGCGCTGCGAGGTCCGGCCGGGTCGGCTCGTCGAGTGGACGCTGAGTCCGGCGACCGTCGCCACGGCGCACGGCCTGCCGGAGGACTCCCGCCCGCCCGCCTACATCCAGGAATCGCACATCCGCACGGCCCGGCACGTCCGGGAGGACGGCCTGTTCGTCCCGACCTGGCTCGGCACCTCCTTCGACCTGGCCGGGCCGGTCGACCTCGATGTGCTCGAGGAGTCCCTGCGGGCCTGGACGGTCCGGCACGAGACGCTGCGCAGCGGCTTCCGCTGGGCCGGCGCGGACGGGGAGGAGCTGCGCCGCTTCACCCTGGACGCCGGGGACGTCACCCTGCACCGGGAGGCCGGGGGCGAGTTCACGGACGCGGCCGCGCTGACCGCGCATCTCCAGTCCCGCTTCGACACGGTCGCGGACGCGCTGCGCTGGCCCAACCTGATCTACGCGGCCGTGGTCCGGGACGACTCGGTCACCGTCTTCCTCGCCTTCGACCACAGCAATGTGGACGCCTACTCGCTGCACGGCATCCCGGCCGAGATCGAGGAGCTGTACACGGCGGGCCTTCAGGGGCGCGGGCCGGTGGTGCGCACCCCGGCCGCCAGTTACGTGGACTTCTGCGAGATCGAGCGGGCGGACGCGGACCGGCTGGACGGCGAGCACGAGACGGTGGCCCGCTGGCGGGAGTTCATCCGCCGCTGCGACGGCACGCTGCCCTCGTTCCCGGTGGAGCTGGGCGTGGAGCCGGGCGGGTCTCTGCCGCCGCAGCGGATGATCTGCGAGCCGCTGGTGGGCGCGGAGGCGGCGGCCGCGTTCGAGGCCCACTGCCGGCCGTACGGGGGCAGCCTGGTCGGGCTGCTGGCGGCGACCGCGCTGATCGTGCAGGAGCTGGGCGAGCAGTCGGTGTACCGGACGGTGGTGCCGTTCCATACGCGGGTGAAGTCGCAGTGGAGCGACTCGGTCGGCTGGTTCGTCGGCGGCGCCCCCATCGAGGTGCCGCTGGACCACGCCCCCGACCTGGCCGCCACCCTGCGGGCGGTGCGGGCGCAGCTCCAGGCCAACCGCGCCATGGCCCGGATGCCGCTGGCCCGGGTGCTGGGCCTGCTCGGCGCGGACTTCCGGCCCACGTCCCCGGACCTGTACTCGATCGTCTCCTTCGTCGACACCCGCGGCATCCCCGGCGCCGCCCGCTGGGCAGAGCAGAACGCCCGCGCCCTGCTCCGGGTCTCCTACGGCGACCAGGTCTGCGTCTGGGTCAACCGCACCCACGACGGCCTCTGGCTGGCCAGCCGCCACCCGGACACGGACGTGGCCGCCAAGAACATGGGCCTGTACGTGGAGCGCCTGCGGGACCTGATGTCGGCGCTGCCCGCCTGAGCGGGACGGGACCGGCTAGTCCAGCTGTTCGATCAGTCGTTCGAAACGGTTGCGCCACTCCGCCTCGGAGGCACCCTCGCCCTGGTACTCGTGGGTGAAGCGCAGGGTGCTGCCCCGCTCGCCGTCCCGTTCGAGGTGGAAGCGGAGGCGGCCGCCGCCCTCGACGGTGTACTCCGCGACCCGGTCCACGTCCCAGGCGGTGATCCGCCCGGCGCCCAGGTCGCGCAGCGCGACCATGCCGTCCAGGCGGGGTTCGAGCACGTCGACCGGGGTGCACCAGGCGGAGAGGCCCTCGGCGTCGGCCACCGCGGGCCAGACCTCCTCCATGGACCTCGGCAGCCGCACCAGGAAGTGCCGGATGTGCGTGTTGCCGTGCGTCTGGCTCATGCCCTGTTCGATGGAACCGTGCATGCCCCCAGTCTCTACGACCCCGCGCTCAGACGCCCGCGTACGAGTGCTTGCCGCTGACGAAGATGTTGACGCCGTAGTAGTTGAACAGCCAGCAGCCGAAGGCGATCATCGCCAGGTAGGCGGCCTTGCGGCCCTTCCAGCCGGCCGTGGCACGGGCGTGCAGGTAGCAGGCGTAGGCGACCCAGGTGATGAAGGACCAGGTCTCCTTGGGGTCCCAGTTCCAGTACCGGCCCCAGGCGTCGCCCGCCCAGATCGCGCCCGCGATGATCGTGAACGTCCACAGCGGGAAGACGGCCGCGTTGACCCGGTAGGCGAACTTGTCCAGCGAGGCGGAGGCGGGCAGCCGCTCCAGCACCGAGCGGGCGAAGGTGCCCGGCGTGCCACCGCTCTCCAGCTTGTTCTCGTAGGAGTCCTTGAAGAGGTACAGGATCGTGGCGACCGCGCCCACGTAGAACACCGCGCCGCAGAAGATGGCGGTGGAGACGTGGATGTACAGCCAGTACGAGTGCAGCGCCGGGACCAGCTGGTCGCTGGCGGTGTAGAGCACGGTGACGGCGAGGCCGAGGTCCAGCAGGACGGTGGTGATCAGGAACAGGCCGAGCCAGCGCACGTTCTTCTTGCAGGCGAGCAGGCCCAGGTACACGCCGACCGCGACCGTGGAGAAGGTCAGGTTGAACTCGTACATGTTGCCCCAGGGGGCGCGCTGCACGGAGGCCGCGCGGGCGACCACACCGGCCAGCTCCACCAGGAAGGCCAGCACGGTGAGGGAGACCGCGATCCGGCCGTACATGTCGCCCTGGACGTCGCCGCCGTGGGCGCCGGGCCCGTCCGGCACGTCACGGGCACCGGCGGCGGAGCGCACGACGACCTGCGGGCGCTCCAGCACGGTGGTGCCGCCCGCCCGCTTCACGGTCACGGCCGGGGCGCTCCTGGCCGGCGCGGTGTCGGCGGTGAGCGCGGCGGCCGTACGGCCGACCTTGCTGCGGCTGCCGAACAGCCACTCGGCGATGTAGGCGAAGAAGGCCAGCGTGTACACGGCCATCGAGGAGTAGATGAGCGTGTTGCTGATGCTCGCCAGATGCTCGTTGGTCGCGGCGGCCAGGTCGGTTGCGGCGGCGAGAGTCACTGCTCAGCCCCTTCGGCAGGTACGGCGTGGGATACGTCTTCGTGGGTGTCGGGGGCGCCCGGCGCCCGGTCGTAGAGGGTTCCGGCGAGGTCGCCCAGTTCCTCGGGGACCTTGGCGGACTCGCTGCGGCCGAGCCCGGCCATCTCGACCACCGTGACCCCGTCGGCGCCGCGCACGGCCCGCACCCAGATCCGGCGGCGCTGGATGAAGAGGGACGCGGCGAGGCCGAGGATCGCGGTGATGGCGCCGCCCAGCGCCCAGGCGCCGCCCGGCTCCTGGACGATCTGGAAGCCGGCCCATTCCTTGACGTCCTTCTCGAACGTGACGGTGCCGGCACCGCCGGGCAGCTTCATGGTCTGCCCGGGCTTCAGGTTGGCCCGGAGCTGCTTGCCCTGGTCGTCCTTGAAGCCCTTCATGTGCTTCTTGTCGAGCTGGTACACGCTCTGCGGCAGTCCCGAGTTCACCCCGAGGTCGCCGTGGTACGGCTCCAGGTTGAGCACCGGGTTGAGCAGCGCGGGGAACTGGGAGAGGACGGAGGCACCGCCGCCGTAGGTCGGCAGGAAGAAGGCCCGGATGCCGAGCTGGTCGTACCGGCCCTTGGCGTCGTGGTAGCCGTCCATGACCTTGATGACGCCCTGCGAGGTGACGTTGCCGTCCAGCGGGAGCAGCGGCACGGCGTCCTTGTAGACCACCTCACCCTTGCCGTCGCGGACGGTGATGACGGGCGCGTAGCCGTGGCTGACCAGGTAGACCTTGGAGTCGTCGATCTTCAGCGGCTGGTTGACCTGGACCGTCTTGGCGCGGGTCCTCCCGTCCGCGCCCACGCTGTAGTCGATCTTCGCCTCGAAGGTGCGCGGGGTGCCGCGGTTGGGGCCGGACAGCTCGTAGGTGCCCTTGAAGTCCTTGAGGTCGAAGCTGAACGGCACCAGGTCGTCGTTGCGGAACAGACTGCCGGACTTGAAGTCGTCGTACATCGGCAGCGCGTTGGAGAAGCCGTCGCCCTCGACCACCAGCTTGGTGCCGTCGGACTTGAACAGCTGGCCGGAGGCGAAGGCGATCAGCAGCACGATCAGCGCGATGTGGAAGGCCAGGTTGCCCAGCTCGCGCAGGTACCCCTTCTCGGCGGCGACCGCGTCACCGGCGGTGTGGGCGCGGAAGCGGCGCTTCTTCAGCAGGGCGAGCGCGTCGGCGCGTACCTGCTCGGGGTCGGCGGTGGTGCGCCAGGTGGTGTACGCGGGCAGCCGGTCCAGGCGGCGCGGGGCGCCCGGCGGGCGGCCGCGGAGCTGGCCGGCGAACTGCCAGGTGCGCGGCACGATGCAGCCGATGAGCGAGACGAACAGCAGGATGTAGATCGCGGAGAACCACACCGAGCTGTACACGTGGAACAGCCCGAGCTTGTCGTAGACCGGCGCCAGCGTGGTGTGCGCCGCCCGGAACGCCTCGACCTTGCTCGCGTCCGCGCCGGTCTGCGGGATCAGCGAGCCGGGGATCGCGCCGAGGGAGAGCAGCAGGAGCAGCAGCAGCGCGACCCGCATGGAGGTGAGCTGCCGCCAGAACCAGCGGGCCCAGCCGATGACGCCGAGGCCCGGCAGGGTGCCGGTGTCCTCCTGGGGCGCGGTGGAGAGCTGTGAGCCGGCCGCGCCGAGACCCTCCTGGTCCTGGCTCTGCTCGGTTTCGGTGTCGCTCATCGTTCAGATCCCCACAGAGAAGCCGTCGGACCAGGTCTGCATCTCCTGCACCAGGCTGTCCCAGGCACCGGTCAGCAGCAGCACGCCGGTCACGATCATCATCGTGCCGCCGGCGCGCATCACCCAGACATAGTGGCGTTTGACCCAGCCGAAGGCGCCGAGCGCCTTGCGGAAGGCGATCGCGGTGAGCACGAAGGGCACGCCGAGCCCGAGGCAGTACGCGACGGTCAGTATCGCGCCCCGGCCCGCGCTCGCCTGCTGGGAGGAGAGGGCGACGACGGAGGCGAGGGTCGGGCCGATGCAGGGCGTCCAGCCGATCCCGAAGAGCGCCCCGAGCACCGGCGCGCCGATCAGGCCGGTAGCGGGGCGCTTGTGGAAGCGGAACTCGCGCTGGGTCAGCCAGGGCATCAGGCCCATGAAGAAGATGCCGAGCAGGATCATCAGGACGCCCAGGACGTGGGTGAGCACGTCCTTGTAGCCCTGGAGCGTCTGCCCGAAGTACCCGAACAGGGCGCCGCCGGAGACGAAGACCACGGTGAAGCCGAGTACGAAGAGGGTGGCGCCGGCGGTCATCCGGCCGCGCCGGGCGTCGGCGAGGTCGGTGCCGGTGACGCCGGTCACGTAGGAGAGGTAGCCGGGGACCAGCGGGAGCACGCAGGGCGAGAAGAAGGAGACCAGCCCGCCCAGCACGGCGACGGGCAGGGCGAGCAGCAGGGCGCCGTTGAGCACGGTCTCGTTGCGGCTCGTCACGGCGGCGAGCGTCAGCAGGGCGCTCACGTCACTTCTCCGCGAGGACCGGCTTGAGCATCTTCAGCAGGGCCGTGTCGTCGAGCGCCTCCAGCGCCCGCGCGGCGACCTTCCCGTCCCGGTCCAGGATCAGCGTGGACGGGATGAGCTGCGGGTTGAGCGTGCCCTTGGGGAAGCGGAGCATCAGCTTGCCGGTCGGGTCGTACAGGCTCGGGTACGTGATCCCGTTGGCCTTCTCGAAGGCGAGGGCCGGGGTGGTGCTGGTGTCGCGGGTGTTGATCCCGACGAACTGCACACCCTTGTCGGCGTACGCCTTGGAGACCTTGGAGAAGTACTTGGCCTCCTCCCGGCACGGTCCGCACCAGGAGCCCCAGACGTTGAGGACGACGACCTTGCCCTGGTAGTCGGCGACGTCGAGGGTCTTGCCGTCGATCGTCTTGCCGGACAGGGCGGGGGCCTTGGCGCGCTCGCTCTTCGCGGCGGTGTCTATGCCGTTGTGGCCGGTGACGAAGTTGGTGTCGCCGCCACCGCCGGAGGTCCCGCCGCTGCCGCACGCGGACAGGGTCAGGGCCGCGGCGGCGGCCACGGCACCGAGCAGGGCGGCGCGGCTACGGGTACTCATGTGAAAAGTTTCGCATGGCGGTTCCGGCGGTTTCGCCCGCCCCCCTGTCAGGCCGAAAAGTGCCTTTCAGGGGGCATTTATACCGGGCATTACAGACTTATCGTCACGCGGCGTCGGGGTCGGCGCTCTTGTCGCCCGCGCCGCCCGTGCCGCCGCTCCCACCGTCGGCCAGAAACGCCTTCCAGCCCCCGGCCGGCTTCTGGCCGACCTCCAGGGTGCGCAGCTTCTCCAGCACCTCGGGCCGCTGGACGTCCAGCCATTCGGTGAACTGCCGGAAGGAGACCAGCCGCACATCGGCGCCCTTCTCCTTCTCGCGCGCGACGTGCTTGAACGCCTCCTCGACGGAGTCCATGTAGATCCCGCCGTTCCACTCCTCGAAGTGGTTGCCGATGAAGAACGGCGCCCGGTTGGTCTCGTACGCGCGCTGGAAGCCGCTGATGTACGCCTGCGCCGACTGCTTGCGCCAGCCCGGATAGTTGTAGGAGGGGGCCTTGGTCGAGTTGACCGACTGGTTGGCCAGCATGTTGTAGTCCATGGACAGCACCTCGAAGGAGTGTCCGGGGAACGGCACCTGCTGGAGCGGCAGGTCCCAGATGCCCCGGCGCTTGACCGGCCACATCTGGCGGCCGCCGGGCGAGGAGGCGTCGTAGCGCCAGCCCAGCTCGCGGGCGGTGGGCAGCAGGTTGTCCTGGCCGAGCAGACAGGGGGTGCGGCCGCCGACGAGTTCCTTGTCGTAGTCGAAGGGCAGCGCGGGCAGGTCGGTCCAGCCGGTGTTGGTGCGCCACTCCTTGACGAACTTCTTGGCCTGCTCGATCTCGCTGCGCCACTGGGCGGGCGTCCAGTTGCCGACCGTGCCGGAGCCGCCGCAGAAGTGCCCGTTGAAGTGGGTGCCGATCTCGTGGCCCTCGAGCCAGGCCCGGCGCACGTTGGTCAGCGTGGCCTTGACGTGCTCGTCGGTGAGGTAGCCGATGTCGGAGGCGCCGCGCGGGTTGTTCGGCGGGTTGTAGAGGCGCTTCTTCGACTCGGGCAGCAGATACAGCCCGGAGAGGAAGAAGGTCATGCTCGCGCCGTGCTCCTTGGCCAGGTCCAGGAAGCGTGGGAAGAGGCCGTTGCCGACCTCGCCGGCGCCGTCCCAGGAGAAGACCACGAACTGGGGCGGGGTCTGACCCGGCTCCAGCGGCTGCGGGCGGGCGGGCTGATGGGGCTGCTTGCCGGTGAAGGCGGTGGAGCCGTCGCCGATGGGGCGGGCCTTGGCGGGGGTGCTGCCACTGGGCGAGGGCCGGTCCGAACCGCTCGGGTGCTTGCCGCCGCCCACGGACGCGGAGGTGCCGCAGCCGACGAGTCCGGCCGCCGCCGCTCCCGCGCCGAGGCCGAGTATTCCCCGCCGGGTGATGGTCTGCATGAAGCTCCCCGATTCGTCACGCTCACTGGATTCACACAGTCAGATGATGTGACGAACGGGGAGGTTCCTCGATCGGCCGGTTCAGGCGCCGAAAGCCTTGCCCTGCGCCTCGGAGCCCTTCTGCGGCTTGGCCCCCGCGCGCAGATGCGCCGGGACCAGGTCGATCGCGGGCTCGCTGTAGCCGACGGACACGATCTTGTCGCCGAGGTAGGTGAAGGACGTCAGCGAGGCCAGCGTGCACTGTCGCTTGCGCGGGTCGTGCCAGAGCCGGCGCCGCTCGACATAGCTGCGCACGATCCAGATCGGGAGCTGATGGCTCACCAGCACCGCCTCGTGCCCGCGCGCCGCGTCCTTGGCCGCGTTCAGCGCGCCCATCATCCGCACCACCTGGTCGACGTACGGCTCGCCCCAGGACGGCCTGAACGGGTTGACCAGGTGCTTCCAGTTGTCGGGGTTGCGCAGCGCGCCGTCCCCGACCCCGAAGGTCTTGCCCTGGAAGACGTTGTCCGCCTCGATGAGCCGGGCATCGGTGGCGAGGTCGAGACCGTGCGCCTTGGCGATCGGGGTGGCCGTCTCCTGCGCCCGCTCCAGCGGGGAGGCGACGACACGGGTGATGTCGCGCGGGGCCAGGTGCTCGGCGACCCGCTCGGCCATCTTCCGGCCCAGCTCGGAGAGGTGGTAGCCGGGCAGCCGCCCGTACAGCAGGCCGTCGGGGTTGTGCACCTCGCCGTGGCGCATCAGGTGGACGACGGTGACGTCCTTCTCACCGGCGTTGCTCTCGGGGGTGGTCACGCGGTCGCCTCCGCGGCGGCTCGGGCCGCCACCGGGAGGGCGTCGGCGATCTTCTGGATGGCCCGCTCGTCATGGGCCGTGGACACGAACCAGGACTCGAAGGACGACGGCGGCAGGTACACGCCGTTCGCCAGCAGCGAGTGGAAGAACGCGGTGAAGCGGAACGACTCCTGCCGCTTGGCGTCCTCGTAGGTGCGCACCTGCCGGTCGGTGAAGAACACCGAGAACATGTTGGAGGCGTGCTGCAGCCGGTGGGCCACGCCCTCCTTGGTGAGCGCCTCGGTGACCAGCGACTGGATCTGCGCGGAGACCGCGTCGACCTTGTCGTACGCCGCGTCGTCCAGCAGCCGGAGCTGGGCGAGACCGGCGGCGGTGGCGACCGGGTTACCGGAGAGGGTGCCCGCCTGGTACACCGGGCCGGCCGGGGCCAGGTGCGCCATGACGTCGGCGCGCCCGCCGAACGCGGCCGCGGGGAAGCCGCCGCCCATCACCTTGCCGAAGGTCATCAGGTCGGGCTTCACGCCGTCGACGCCGTACCAGCCGGCGCGAGAGGTACGGAAGCCGGTCATCACCTCGTCGGAGATGTACAGCGCGCCGTTCTTGGCGCAGGTGTCCTTCAGGCCCTGGTTGAAACCGGGCTCCGGCGGGACGACGCCCATGTTGCCCGGCGACGCCTCGGTGATCACGCAGGCGATCTCGCCGGGGTGCCGGTGGAACGCCTCCTGCACGGCCTCCAGGTCGTTGTACGGCAGCACGATGGTGTCGCTCGCCTGCGCACCGGTGACACCGGGGGTGTCCGGCAGCGCGAAGGTGGCGAGGCCCGAGCCGGCGGAGGCCAGCAGGGAGTCGACGTGGCCGTGGTAACAGCCGGCGAACTTGATCACCTTGGACCGCCGGGTGAACCCGCGGGCCAGCCGGATCGCCGACATGGTGGCCTCGGTGCCGCTGCTGACGAGACGGACCTGCTCGACCGGCTCGACGCGGGCGACGATCTCCTCGGCGAGCGCGACCTCGCCCTCACCGGGCGTGCCGAAGGAGGTGCCGCGCGCGACCGCCTCCTGGACGGCGGCGATGACCTCGGGGTGCGAGTGGCCCAGGATCATCGGGCCCCAGGAGCACACCAGGTCGACGTACTCCCGCCCGTCGGCGTCGGTCAGGTACGGCCCGCTGCCCGAGACCATGAACCGGGGCGTGCCGCCGACCGCGCGGAAGGCGCGCACCGGCGAGTTCACGCCACCCGGCGTGACCTCGGAGGCGCGGTCGAAGAGCGCCTGCGAGACGGGCGCGTCGTAGGGGTAGGGCGTTTCGCTCATGACGTGCGGCTTCTCCGACTTCTCGGACTCCGGTGGGGTGGTGACCCCCTCAGGGTAGGCGGAGCGGCCCGGCGGCGGCGCCGTGCCCCGTCGGGGCGGGGTCCAGCGCTCGTGCTGTCGCTCTTGGGGGCCGATCCGGCCGACCTTCCTGGCCGGTCTTTCACGATCTGCGAGACTGACAGCTGATACACACACCTCCGCGGCACGTAGTGATCTGAGACCGGGAAGATCCTGCGGACTTCGGTTTCACCGCACGTTTCGGCGGGCGGCCGTGGGGGAGGTCACTGACACGATGATCGGGTTGCGCGGCGGGGGCCACGCGTCCTAGAAAAGCACTCGGGTGGAGATATGCATCGCGGTGGCGGACTGGGCGAGGGGACTGACGACCTGGGTCCTCGGCGAGCCCGGCGGGGAAGGCACCGGCGCGAAGCGGAGGAAGCGACCGAAACACGTCAGGCCGACGCACGACAGGCACAGGGTCTACCGAGTGAGCCCGAGCGGGGCGACCGGACCGCCGACCTCGGGGCGGGGAGCAGAAATGGTGGTCGGGTGGGGGTGACGTACAAATACTTCGGTGCGCCGGACGGCGCGACCGCTGCCCGCGTCCCCATCTCGATGCGTCCCGAGGAACTCGGCGGCGACGAGCTGGGCATGAACGGCATGTTCACCAAGATCAAGCCGGAGACGATGGCCGCGATGGTGCTGACCGGCATCGAGGGCGTCCCCCTCCACAAGGTCCCGCCCCTCGAACTCGTCGTCCTCCACCCCGACTACGCCGTCGTCAAACTCCCCATGACCGTCGTCGACCCCCTCCGCGACATCGGCGAGGAAGCGGTCGGCGCGGCCGCCTTCATCTGGTCCACGGTCCCGGACCGCGGCGGCCCGCGCGACGCGTTCAACGTGTACCAGCTCCTGCACGAGTGGCAGGACTTCAGCCACAGACTGCACGAGGCGGGCCACCAGCCCTACTGCCTGGTGTGGCCCTGAGCGGAGGGTTGCCGGAGGTGGGACACCCGTGCCCCCGCCTCCGCCGCGACGCCGTCTGACGGCTCAGGCCGCCCGCTCCTCCCCCACGAAGTCCACCACCGCCAGGGCGAACAGCAACGCCAGCGCGATACCCACGACCACCCAGCCGGTGGGATGCGGCCAGAGGACGAACGCGACCACCGCGCCCGCCACCAGCAGCCAGCCGATCCAGACCCGGTGGCGGTGGACGAAGGGGCCCACCGGGCCGGTGCGGAGGCCGAGGCGGTCGGTCTGGGCGCGGGCCGCACCGATGCCCGCGTGCCAGATCTGGCGCAGGGCGCGGGCGTGGCGGCCGGGGCCGCTGAGCCAGGCGGCCAGGGCGAGGGTCACACCGAGGGCGACCACCGCCCGTACCGCCGTGCGCAGGAAGCGGGTCAGGGTGTCGTAGACCGCCCCGGCGGCGGGCTGGGAAACCGAGGCGGGCAGCGCGTCCAGATAGAAGGCCCGGAAGACGGTCAGGCCCACGCCCAGCAGGAGGGCGGTGACGGCGAACCCGAGAGCCGCCGCCACCAGCGCCCGGCGGCGGCGGACCGCGAGCAGCACCCCGCCGGCGAGGAACAGCGCGGCGACGACGGGCAGCCACACCCCGGCCAGTTGCAGCAGCCGGAAGTACGTCTGGAGATCGGCGACCTTCTCCGTCCGCAGGACCGTGAAGTCCGTATGCACGTCCGGGATTTTGGCGGCGGGCTTCAGACCCGCCTCCACCAGCCGGGACTTGACCTCCTGGACGACGGGGGCCAGATCGACCGTCACCGCGTCGCCCTCGATCCGTACCGCTCCCCCGCCGCTGCCGGTCAGCGCCTTGTCCACCGTGGTGTGCAGCCGGCGGTTGGCGTCGGTCCAGAAGCGGGCGAAGGTGTCGGACGCGACGACCTCGCGCGCCTTGTCGCGGACGAACCCGGAGATCGCGTCGTCGAGCGACTTCCCGAGCGCGCCGAGGGCCTTCTCCAGCCGGGGCCGGTCGGCCGGGGCCACGTCCTTCAGCAGGCCGGCCAGGTCCAGGTACCGCATCAGCTCGTCGGTGATCCGGGCGGCGGCGGCGTCCTGCACGGCGGGATCGCGGGCGAGGGGCGCGACGGTGGCGACGTACTGGTCGGTGTCGTCCGCCAGGTCGGCCGTCCAGGTGGCGACCAGGGCCAGCGGCGCGAGCAGGCAGCCGAGAACGATCAGTACGGCCGCGCACGCCGAGCGTGCGCGGTGCCGTACGGGCGGCGGGCGGGACTCCAGCGCGTCGACGCGCTCCCGCAGCCGGGCCATCTCGTCGTCGCCCGGCTCCCGATCCGCCATGCCCGCCCACCTCCGTCGAAGCCGTGTCCCTGCCTGCCGTAGGAGCAGCACATCCCGAGCCCCGAGCGGGCGCGAGCGACGGTGGGCCGTTCAGGTGTGCGCGCCCCACGCCTGCCGCACCCGGCGTGCGGACAGCGGTGACCCCGCCTTCACTGGGGGCAGCGGAGCCGAATTCGGGAGGCTGGCATGGCTGGGTGCGGGACACGGCGGGCGGCCGGTACGGCCCTGATGGCGGCGCTCGCGGTCGCGGTGACCGGCTGCTCGGACGGCAACAGCCCCTCCGGCCAGGCCCGCAAGGCCGCCTCGGCCGCCTCCTCCCTCGCCTCGCGCGCCTCCGGCACGGTGGCCTCGGCCACGGCGGAGGCCAAGCGGAAGCTGGACCAGGTCAAGGGCGGGGTGGACGCCAAGAAGGACGTTTCGGTGGGAAAGGTCACCACCGGCAAGGGCAACGTACCCACGGCCGAGGTGTCCGCGAAGAACACCACCGGCGCGAAGAAGTCCTTCACCGTGCAGGTCAACTTCCGTGACGCGAAGGGCGATCTGCAGGACACGGTGATCGTGAACGTCGACGATGTCGCGGCCGGGGCGACCGGCCGGGCCACCGCCCGCAGCCACCGCGAGCTGTCCGGCGACATACGGGCGGACGTAGGGACGGCGCTGCGGCACTGAGCCGTCGGCCATGATGGAGGGGGTCGTATACACGGCCTCGCTCGCCAGTCCGGACGCCAGAGCCGTCGCCCGGAGGGGCCGGCCGTCGTTGTCCACACCCAGGGAGCAACCGCACGGCAATCCCGCCCGCACCGGGCCGGGCCTACGTATCGTAGGTTTTCAACCGCCCCCAGCCACAAGCCAGTTCATCGGGGAGACATGCACCAGACACGATCCGAGACCGAACCGGCGGGGACCGCGTCGACGCCGGTCGTCGATGCGCGGGACCTGAAACCCACCCTGACCCTGCTCTTCGTCAGCCTCGCCATCGCGGCCGTCGGAGTCTACGAACTGTGCGGCTTCGGCCTGCACAGCCTCGACCAGCGCCCGCATCTGTTCAGCGACGGCCTGACCACCGGCGGGGTGATCGTCGCCGTGGTCGCGGCCGGAGCGGCGGTCGGCAACCTGGCCTGGACCCTCTCGGCGGCCCGCCGGGGCCCCGAGGACGAGCGCCCCTAGCCCTCCGAGGGGCCTGCTCCCCCGCCGACCGTGAACCCGATCACCGCGCCCCCGCCCTCCCTGCGGTAGGCGAACGGCGCCCCGCCGTGGGACATCGCGATCTCCCGCACGATGGACAGCCCGAGCCCCGAGCCGGGCTGGGAGCGCGCGTCCGCGGCCCGGTAGAAGCGGTCGAAGATGCGCAGCAGATCGCCCTCGGCGACACCGGGCCCCCGGTCCAGCACCTCCACCCGGACCGTCCCCGCCGCCCCGGTGACCCGCACCTCGATGGGCTCCGTCCCCTCCGGGTCGAACTTGGCCGCGTTCTCCACCAGGTTGGACAGCGCCCGCTGAAGCAGCCCTGGACGGCCCTCCGCGTACGTGTCCCCGCTCACCGCCAGCACGATCCGCCGCCCGGTACGGCGCCCCGCCAGCCCCACCACGTCCTCCGCGACGTCCGCGAGGTCGACCTGCTGCGGCGGCTCGGAGTCCGACTGCCCGGCGGCCAGGTCCACCAGCTCGTTGACCAGGTCGGTCAGCTCACGCGCCTCCAGCGTCAGGTCCGCCACCAGGTCCTCCCGCGTCTCCGGCGGCAGCTCGTCGATCCGGCGCAGCAGCGAGATGTTCGTCCGCAGCGAGGTCAACGGGGTGCGCAGCTCATGGCCCGCGTCCTGCACCAGCCGCCGCTGGTCCTCCTCGGACTGGGCGAGCCGGCCCAGCATCCGGTCGAAGGCGCGGCCCAGGCGCCCCACCTCGTCCGGCCCGGTGACCGGCACCTGGATGCCGAGGCGGCGGGTGCGGGCCACGTCCTCGGCGGCGGAGGTCAGCAGCACCAGGCGCCGGGTGATGCGGCGGGCCAGCCACCAGCCGAACAGTCCGGCACCCACCACCACGGCCGCCATCAGGATCAGCGTGCGCTGCTGGAGGGTGCGCAGCAGGTCCTCGGTGTCGCTGAACTCCTGCGCCACCTGCACCGCGCCCCGCCCCCGGCCGAGCGAGACGGTGGCGACCCGGAAGAGATCCTCGCCGACCCGTACGTCCTTGTGCTCGGCCAGCTTCCCCGCGCCCGGCGCGCCCGCCACCTCGCGGTCGCGGGCGGTGACGGGCAGGCCGGGGGAGCCGTGGTCCACGACCTCGCCACCCGGCCCGAGCACCTGCACGTCCGTACGGGCGGGCCGCACCAGGTCGTGACCGGGCCGGGCGGAGGAGAAGTCGTCCGGGGTCATCGGGTGCTGCCGCACCTCGGCCTGGACGTCCCGCACGACCTGGGTGAACACCGACTGCTGGTCCACCCGGACCAGCCGCGCGGCCGAGCCGTACGACAGGATGCCGACCAGGATCGTGACGGCGGCGGTGACGGCCGCGAACGACACGGCGAACGTGGTGCGCAGCGAGCGCAGCCCGGTGCGGGAGCCGCCCGGCAGCCGCCAGGTGCGGCCCACTACTCCTCCCGCAGCACGTACCCCACACCGCGCACGGTGTGGATGAGCTGCGGGGCGCCGGGCGCGTCCAGCTTGCGGCGCAGATAACCGACGTAGACGGCGAGGTTCTTGGAACCGGGGCCGAAGTCGTAGCCCCAGATGCGGTCGTAGATGGTGGCGTGGTCGAGCACGATGCCCGCGTTGCGCACCAGCAGCTCCAGCAGCTCGAACTCGGTGCGGGTCAGCTCCAGTTCACGCCCCGCGCGCCAGGCGCGGCGGGCCTGGAGGTCCATGCGGATGCCCGCGCCCTCGATCTGCCGGTCGGAGAGCTGCGCGTCGCGCGCCGGGCCGGGCTCGCCCGCGGGGGCGGGGCTCGTGCGGCGCAGCAGGGCGCGCAGCCGGGCGAAGACCTCCTCGACGTCGAAGGGCTTCACCACGTAGTCGTCGGCGCCCGCGTCCAGGCCCGCGATCCGGTCGGCGGTCTCCACCAGCGCGGTGAGCATCAGGATCGGGGTGCGGTCGCCCTCGGCGCGCAGCACCCGGCAGACCTGGAGGCCGTCGATGCCGGGCATCATCACGTCCAGCAGCAGCACGTCCGGCGGCGTGCGGTGGGCCTGCGCCAGCGCCTCGACGCCGTCGGCGACCGCCGTCACCGCGTAGCCCTCCAGAGTCAGGGCCCGCTCCAGGGCATGACGGATGGCGCGGTCGTCCTCGGCGAGGAGCACGGTGGGGGGCGTGGTGTGGGGCACGGTGTGGGGCACGCCCCCAGTCTGCCAAGGGCGGCGGCGCTCCGGCCGGGGCCCAGGGCCCGGGGGCGCCCTTTTTACCCGGCTCTCACCCCGCGCCGTCGGCGTCCCGGCCCTCGCGCAGCCGGGCGATCCGCTCCCGGGTGAACTCCACCGTGCGCTGCATGTGCCCGATGATCACGGCGAGTTCGGTGTCGTCCAGCTCCCCGAAGATGCGCGACCAGTCGCCGGACAGCTCATCCCAGACGCGCCGGAACTCCGCGATCCTCTCCGGCACGGGGATGACCAGCACCCGGCGCCGGTCGCCCGCGTCCCGGCGCCGTACGACGTACCCGGCGCGCTCCAGCCGGTCCACCAGGCGGGTCGCGGAGCCGGTGGTGAGGCCGGTCATCGCGGCGACATGGCCGGTGGTGACGGGCTCGGGCTCCAGGGTGAGCAGGTTCAGGCACTGGAGGTCGGTCGGGTGCAGGCCGATGCGGTCGGCGACGGCCTGGTTGAACAGGGCGTAGGAGGCGATGTAGCGGCGGGACACCGCGTCCAGCTCCGCGAGCAGCCGGGGCCGCGCGGTGTCGTTCCCGGCCATGGCGGCCTCCTCGCGTCGCGGGTGTCAGAACGAGTACTCGTCGCCGGTGGGCAGGACCAGCACCCGCAGCCGGTCGTTGGTGCGGTCGGGGTCGGTGACCCCGCCGTTCCACACGGTCTCCACCTCCAGGGTCACCTCCGGCGCGGGCACCCGCAGCCGGACGCCCAGCCGGATCTCCTCCCCCGCCTGGCCCGCGACGAGCGCGCCGGTCCCGCAGACCACCGTCCGCTCCCCGGTCCGCGCGCACCCCGGCGACAGCGTCACCGTCCCGGCGGGCCCCACCGACCACCGCACCCGCACACTCGCCTCCGCCACGGCGGCCGGGCCGTGGTCGCGCGGGGTGAGCCACACCTCCATCCGGTCGCCGTCGATCACGG
>NZ_WWKH01001024.1:0-9680 GCF_009865595.1 Streptomyces sp. SID1328
GACGACGCCGACCGGCTCGCGGAGGCCAAGGCGGACGGCGCCAAGAGCGTCACGATGATGATCGCCACCGCGCCGGGCTCCACCGAGCAGGTCGCCTCCCAGCTCGACGCCGCCGGCACCGTGGGCCGCACCTTCGACAAGGTCGGCTACGTCCGTGCCACCGTGCCGACCGTCAAGGCCGACGCGGTCATCGCCGCCGCGGCCAAGCTGTCCTCGGTGCACGCGATCGACCTGCGCCAGGAGATCCCGCTGGACGACCCGGCGCCGGGCGCGGACACGGCGAAGGACGCCAAGAACGCCCGTACGGCGGCGGCCTACCCGGCACCCGGCAGCAAGACCCCGGCGAAGAACCCCTACAACCCCTCCTTCGAGACCGGTGCCGTCGACTTCGTCGAGGACCACCCGAAGGCGGACGGGCGCGGGGTCACCATCGGCATCCTGGACTCGGGGGTGGACCTCGGTCACCCGGCGCTCCAGAAGACCACCACCGGTGAGCGCAAGATCGTGGACTGGGTCACCTCCACCGACCCGGTGAGCGACGGCGACGGCACCTGGCGCCGGATGACCGCGGCGGTCTCCGGCCCGTCCTTCTCCGTCGGTTCCGGCGCGAACGCGGAGACCTTCAAGGCCCCGGCCGGCGCGTACAAGTTCAACTACCTGTACGAGTCCGCCACCACCGGCGGCGACATGAAGGGCGACCTCAACCGCGACGGTGACACCACCGACGCCTGGGGCGTGCTGTACGACGCGGCCACCGGCACGGTCCGCGTCGACACCGACGACGACCTGGACTTCACGAACAACCCGCCGATGAAGCCGTACAAGGACGGCTACCAGATCGGCTACTTCGGCACCGACGACCCGCAGACGGACGTCGTCGAGCGCATCCCGTTCGTGGTCGAGATCCGCAAGGACGTCGTCTACAACTCCTCGGGTGCCAAGGCGGATTACGTCAACATCGGCGTCATCGAGTCCGAGCACGGCACCCATGTCGCGGGCATCACCGCGGCCAACGGGCTGTTCGGCGGGAAGATGAACGGTGCCGCTCCGGGCGCCAGGATCGTCTCCTCGCGCGCCTGCACCTGGTCCGGGGGCTGCACCAACGTCGCCCTCACCGAGGGCATGATCGACCTGGTGACCAACCGGGGCGTGGACATCGTCAACATGTCCATCGGCGGCCTTCCGGCGCTGAACGACGGCAACAACGCCCGCGCCGAGTTGTACACCCGGCTCATCGACACCTACGGCGTCCAGCTCGTCATCTCGGCCGGCAACTCCGGCCCCGGCGCCAACACCATCGGCGACCCCGGCCTCGCCGACAAGGTGATCTCGGTCGGCGCCGCCATCTCCAAGGAGACCTGGGCGTCGAACTACGGCTCGGCGGTGGAGACCCCGTACGCGCTGATGCCGTTCTCCTCGCGCGGCCCGCGTGAGGACGGCGGCTTCACGCCGACCATCACCGCGCCCGGCGCCGCGATCAACACCACCCAGACCTGGCTGCCCGGCTCCCCGGTGGCCGAGGCGGGCTACACCCTGCCCGCCGGTTACTCGATGCTCCAGGGCACCTCGATGGCCTCCCCGCAGGCGGCCGGCGCGAGCGCGCTGCTGCTCAGCGCCGCCAAGCAGAAGGACATCGACCTCACCCCGGCCGTGCTGCGCACCGCGCTGACCTCGACCGCGCACCACATCAAGGGCGCGCAGGCGTACGAGGAGGGCTCCGGCCTGATCGACGTCGTGGACGCCTGGACCGCGATCCGGCTCGGCGCCTCGGCGCACGAGTACACCGTCAAGGCCCCGGTCGACACCGCGATCGACTACGCCCTGAAGACCCCCGGCTTCGGCACCGGCCTCTACGACCGCGAGGGCGGCCTGAAGTCCGGCCAGCGCAAGACGTACGACGTCACGGTCACCCGCACCACCGGCGCGGACCGCGCGGTCTGGCACCTGCTGAGCTTCGCCGACGACCCGGAGCACACCTACCGCGTCGTCGGCAGCCCGCTGGTGAAGCTGCCGCTGAACGAGCCGGTCACCGTCAAGGTGGAGGCCGCGCCGAGGTCGGTCGGGCTCAAGAGCGCGATCCTGCGCGTGGACGACCCGCTGACCGTGGGCGTCGACAAGCAGATCCTCGCCACGGTCGTGGTGGCGAGCCCGGTGGACTACAGCCGCTCCTTCTCCGCCTCGGTGCAGCGCAACAGCACCAAGTCGTACTTCCTGACCGTGCCCGAGGGCGCGAAGTCGCTGGAGGTGGCCATCGGCGGCCTGAAGTCCGGCAGCCAGACCCGGTTCATCGCCATTCACCCCTACGGGACGCCGGTCGACAACACCAGCACCCCGTACTGCTACAACAACTACCTCGACGGCAACGGCTGCAAGCCCGACGTCCGCTCCTACGCCGACCCGCAGGCCGGTGTCTGGGAGGTCGAGGTCGAGGCGCGCCGCACCTCGCCCCTGCTGGACAACCCCTACAAGCTGGACGTCTCCGTGCTCGGCGCGGTCTTCGACCCGGAGACCGTAACCGTGCCCGAGGCGAAGGTGGGCGTCCCGGCCACCGCGTCCTGGAAGGTCACCAACAAGTACGCCGCGCTCGACGGCAAGCTGGTCGGCGGCCCGCTCGGCTCCGCGAAGGCCGCCCGCCCGGCGATCAAGGAGGGCGAGACCGCGACCACCACGGTCGACGTCCCGGCCGGCGCCAAGTCGCTGGACGTGGCCATCGGCAAGGTCTCGGACCCGGCCGCCGACCTCGACCTCATGGTCTACGACGCCTCCGGCAAGGAGGTCGGCACGTCCGCCGACGGCGACTCGGAGGAGGCGGTCTCCCTCCCGTCCCCCGCCGCGGGCACGTACACGGTCAAGGTCGTGGGCTACTCGGTCCCGGCCGGCTCCACCGACTACGACTACCGGGACGTGTTCTTCTCCGACAGCCTCGGCGCGGTCACGGTCGACGGCTCGGCCCCGGTGAAGCTCGACACGGGCGCCTCGGCCACGGTGACCGGCCAGGTCACCGCCGCCGCAGAGGCCCCGGCGGGCCGGGAGTTCTTCGGCCGTGTCCAGCTCGTGAACGCGCGCGGCACGGTCGCGGGCACCGCGAGTGTGCAGATCGGGGAGGTCACGCCGTAACCGGCTGATCCCCTGGCCGAGGGGGCGGGTGTCCTGGTGGGCGCCCGCCCCCTCGGCGTGTGCGGCGTACGTCACACCGCCGTATGGCGGTGGGCCGGACGGGCAGGGACCGGACAGCACGGCTTGCGGCCGACGGGTCCGGGGGAGGGAACTTCTGCGGCCGCTCCCGGCGCGGGACCGCAGGTCCGCGGGCCGTCCGAAGGGTACGGGTGTCCCTCACACCGGGCACACCCGTACAAAGGATTGGACACGCGGCCCTGTGTCGGCCGCATGATGGAAAAGTGCCGGTCAAGCAAGTGACCCGGTACTGGGACAGACAGAGGGAGTCGTCGTGAGGGTCGGAATCGTCGGAGCCACCGGTCAGGTCGGCACGGTCATGCGCAAGATCCTCAAGGAGCGGGACTTCCCGGTCACCGAGCTGCGCCTGTTCGCCTCCGCCCGCTCGGCCGGGACCGTGCTGGACGGCGTGACGGTG
This sequence comes from Streptomyces sp. SID1328, assembly GCF_009865595.1. Classification (NCBI taxonomy): domain Bacteria; kingdom Bacillati; phylum Actinomycetota; class Actinomycetes; order Kitasatosporales; family Streptomycetaceae; genus Streptomyces; species Streptomyces sp. SID1328. Next base: position 3,593 of record NZ_WWKH01001024.1, read on the forward strand.
GAGGACGCCTCGGCCGCCGACTACTCCGGCCTGGACATCGTGCTCTTCTCGGCGGGCGGTGCCACCTCCAAGGCGCTCGCGGAGAAGGTCGCCGCGCAGGGCCCGGTCGTGATCGACAACTCCTCGGCCTGGCGCCGGGACCCCGAGGTGCCCCTGGTGGTCTCCGAGGTGAACCCGCACGCCATCGCGGACCGCCCCAAGGGCATCATCGCCAACCCGAACTGCACCACGATGGCCGCGATGCCGGTGCTGCGCCCGCTGCACGAGGAGGCCGGGCTCGAGGCGCTGGTCGTCGCCACCTACCAGGCCGTCTCCGGCTCGGGTCTCGCGGGCGTGGCCGAGCTGCACGGGCAGGCGCAGAAGGTCATCGCCGACGCCGACAAGCTGACCCACGACGGCGACGCGGTGGACTTCCCCGAGCCGGCGGTCTACAAGCGCCCGATCGCCTTCAACGTGCTCCCGCTGGCCGGGTCCATCGTGGACGACGGCCTCAACGAGACCGACGAGGAGCAGAAGCTCCGCAACGAGTCCCGCAAGATCCTGGAGATCCCGGAGCTGAAGGTCTCCGGCACCTGTGTGCGCGTCCCGGTCTTCTCCGGGCACTCCCTCCAGGTCAACGCCCGCTTCGCCCGCCCGATCTCCGTCGAGCGCGCGACCGAGCTGCTGGCGCAGGCGCCGGGTGTCGCCCTGTCCGAGATCCCGACCCCGCTGCAGGCGGCCGGCCAGGACCCGTCGTACGTGGGCCGCATCCGCGCCGACGAGACGGTGGACCACGGCCTCGCCCTGTTCATCTCCAACGACAACCTCCGCAAGGGTGCCGCGCTGAACGCGGTGCAGATCGCGGAGCTGGTGGCGGCCGAGCTGAAGAGCTGACCGGGCACCGCCGCGCGCCCCAGGCATCCCCGGGTGCCCGGGGCGCCGCCGTCACGCCTCGGTGAGCAGCGGGTCGTAAGGGGTGGAGCGCCGCCGTCCGGACATGAAGGTGAGGAAGTCCTTCACGAACGCGCCGAGCGTGTACACGCCTGCGGCGTCGGTGTCGCGGCGGAACGCGGTACGGAACAGGTCCCGGTACTCGACCGCGTCGATGTGCTGGTTCCCGTCCTTGTCGGTGACGTCGAACAGGACCTCGGCGACCCTGATCAGCGCGGGCCCGGCCAGGGCGGGAGCCGCGGCCGCGTACTCCTGTGCGCTGACCCGGCCGTCGCCGTCGGCGTCGAGCGCCGTCTGGAGTTCCCGCCACCAGTCGGCGTAGGCGTTGTAAAGCCTGGTCTCCTCCGGCTCGTCCAGGTCGAGGCGGGTGGACATCTCCCGTGCCATGGCGGCGAGGTCCGGCCAGTCCAGAAAGCCGTCACCGGTCTGGTCCAGGACCTCCCTGAAGAACTCCTCGGCGCTGCGCCGCGGCCCGGTCCCCCCGCTCGTGGCGCGCTGCGCCGGGACGGTCCGTGCGGGTCCGGGCTCCGCGGGAACGGGCGTGATCAGCCGCAGCAGGGCGCCGGCGCGTTTCACCTGGTCCCGCAGAGCGGTGACCGTCCGCATCCGGGGGTCGTCGCTGTCGGGGGACAGGGCCAGCAGATCGGCCACCCCCTGGGCGTGGACCCAGCCGCCGGGCAGGAAACGGGCCAGCCCGGCGGCGAGGTACGTGCTGTGCATCAGGGTCTGGGCGCCGGGTGTCTCGGGCAGTCCGGCCCTGCGGCGGAAGGACTCCGGCAGCGAGGCGACGGTGATCGCCCCGATGACGGGCCCGGCGACGGCCCGGCCCGCCCCCCACAGGGTGGGCAGGCCGGCCAGCAGCGGCGGCGCGGGGAGATGGTCGAAGAGCTTGTAGAGGACGATCCGCATGGCCTCCGTGTTCTCCAGCTCCTCCTCGACCACGCGGTCGTAGTACGGCCAGAACTCGTGGAGGGTCGGCGGCAGGAACCGGGCGTCGTCACCCAGGGCCGTGTGGAACGCCTGGAACCCGGTGTAGAGCCGTTCCATGGCGGCCTGTTCGAGGACCTGTCCGCTCAGCCGGTGCATGGTGACGGCACTTTCGAACATGGTGGCCACCACCCAGGCGCGGGCGTCGGGGTCCATCGCGCTGTACGACCGGTTCTGCGCGTCGGTGCCGTTCATCCGCCCGTGCAGGCGGTTGAGCCGCGCGGCCTCGCGGCGTCGCACCTCGTCGTCCGGGCCGAACATGCGCTGCGTGCTCGTGAAAGTGTTGCGGAGCCGTCGCCAGGGGTGGGTCACGAACGACGAGTGGTCCACGAGAGCCGCCCCGATCTGAGGGTGAGCGGCCTCCAGCACGGTCGCCCGGATGAGCGCCAGCGCCCAGCGCGGATCGTTGAAGATCTCGCCGTGCTCGTCCAACCGGTCCATGGGCGGGTCACCATCCCTGCTCGACGAATCCATGAGTCATCCGTTCACGTTCGGCCGCACACCGCCGAAGCGGCGGTCCCGCTGCCGGTAGGCGTGCACGCACTGCACGAAGTGCGGCGCGCGGAAGTCGGGCCAGAGCACCGGCGGGAAGATCCACTCGGCGTAGGCGACCTGCCAGAGCATGAAGTTGGAGATGCGCTGCTCACCGGAGGTACGGATGACCAGGTCCACGTCGGGCGTGTCCGGGAAGGGCAGGTGAGCGGCGAACACCTCCTCGTCCACGCCTTCGGCCGGCAACCCGCTGCGGATCAGCGACCGGGCGGCTTCGACGATGTCCCCACGCCCGCCGTGGTCGAAGGCGACCGTCAGCGTCATGCCCCGGTTCGCGCCGGTCAGCGTCATCAGGTCGGCGAAGTCCCGGGCCAGCGGCGCCGGGATCCGCGAATCCGTCATCCCCAGGAACCGGCAGCGGATACCGCGCGCGTGCAGCAGGGCGGCGTGTTTGCGCACCACCCGCCGGACCAGCCGCAGCAGGAAGTCGACCTCCTCGTCGGGGCGCCGCCAGTTCTCGGTGGAGAACGCGTACAGCGTCAGCCACTCGACCCCGGCCGTCCGCGCCGCCTCGATGACGTCGATGACCGTCGCCTCCGCGGCCCGGTGCCCCGAGGTGCGCGGAAGCGACCGCTGGGTGGCCCACCGGCCGTTGCCGTCCATCACGCAGGCGACATGACGCGGCACCTCGCGTCGGCCGGAGTCCTCCGGACGACGGCGGGCGGAGCCGGGAGAGGGAGAATCGCCGGTCGCCCGCTGAGTGGCCATGACGCCCCTTCACTGCTCGTCTCCGCGAAGCGGCCCGCCCGGACCGGCGCGCCGCCCCTGGGCAACAGGGACAGCGTGACAGCGCACGGTGCCGGGAGGTGGCCGGGGACGGTCCTTTCACTCTTGGCGCTCCAGTGCGAATCAGCTGCCGTGGGGCTTCCCGGGCCTTCGCACCTCGTACAGGAAGCACCCGTACTCCACCGCCCTGACGTGCACCATCGCCACCTGCGGATCGGCGAACGCCTCGCTCAGGGCCGCCTCGAAGTCCTCGGGCGGGGTGACCAGACGGCCGCCGAGGATGCGGCCGTCACGGGAGTAGCGGCGCAGGACGCGGTGGGCGCCGGTGAAGGCCAGCCCGCCCCGGGGCGCCGGTCCGCCGCAGGGCCCGGCGTGGATGAAGACCGGGCCCTGCTCGTCGTACGCCCCCGGTTCGGCGCCGGTGTCCGCCGCCCAGCGGCGCAGGGGTGCGTAGGAGACCAGGGCGATGCGCTCACCCCGCTCGCTCCGTCGCAGACAGCAGCGCAGCGGGGCGCCGCCCTCCGCGTCGGTGACGGTGGTCGTCGGGCGTCCGGCGTCGTCCGAGGCGCGCAGTTCCGCGAGGACCGGTTCCGTGATGGCCCGCGCGGCGTGAAGGGTCGTGGCGTGTGTCGTCATGTGTTCCAGGCTGGTCCCTGGAAAGGCCCGGTGACCGGCGGGATAAGGACATCGCGTTCGCGGATCTCCCGTGGAAGGATGGCGCAACCCACACATAACGAGGAGATGACCGCGTGCCTGGCACAAACCTGACTCGGGAAGAGGCGCAGCAGCGGGCCGACCTGCTCAGCGTCGACTCGTACGAGATCGATCTCGACCTCACCGGCGCGCAGGAGGGCGGCACCTTCCGGTCCGTCACCACGGTGCGCTTCGACGTGGCCGAGTCCGGCGCCGAGTCCTTCATCGACCTGGTGGCCCCGGCCGTGCGCGAGGTGACGCTGAACGGGGACACGCTGGACCCGGCGGAGGTCTTCAAGGAGTCCCGGATCGCGCTGCCCGGTCTGCTGGAGGGCCGCAACATCCTGCGGGTGGTGGCCGACTGCGCCTACACCAACACCGGTGAGGGGCTGCACCGGTTCGTGGACCCGGTCGACGAGCAGGCGTACCTGTACACGCAGTTCGAGGTGCCGGACGCACGTCGCGTGTTCGCCAGCTTCGAGCAGCCGGACCTCAAGGCGACGTTCCGCTTCACGGTGACCGCGCCCGAGGGCTGGACGGTGATCTCCAACTCCCCGACGCCGGAGCCCAAGGACAACGTCTGGGCGTTCGCGCCGACCCCGCGCATCTCGACGTACATCACCGCGCTGATCGTGGGCCCGTACCACTCGGTGCACAGCGTGTACGAGAAGGACGGGCAGTCCGTGCCGCTCGGCATCTACTGCCGGCCCTCGCTCGCCGAACACCTCGACTCCGACGCGATCTTCGAGGTCACCCGGCAGGGCTTCGACTGGTTCCAGGAGAAGTTCGACTACGCGTACCCCTTCGAGAAGTACGACCAGCTCTTCGTGCCGGAGTTCAACGCGGGCGCGATGGAGAACGCGGGCGCGGTGACCATCCGCGACCAGTACGTCTTCCGGTCCAAGGTGACCGACGCGGCGTACGAGGTGCGGGCGGAGACGATCCTGCACGAGCTCGCCCACATGTGGTTCGGCGACCTGGTCACCATGGAGTGGTGGAACGACCTGTGGCTGAACGAGTCGTTCGCCACCTTCACCTCCATCGCCTGCCAGGCGTCGGCGCCCGGCTCCCGCTGGCCGCACGCGTGGACGACGTTCGCCAACTCGATGAAGACGTGGGCGTACCGCCAGGACCAGCTCCCCTCGACGCACCCGATCATGGCCGAGATCCGGGACCTGGACGACGTCCTGGTCAACTTCGACGGCATCACGTACGCCAAGGGCGCCTCGGTGCTGAAGCAGCTCGTGGCGTACGTCGGTGAGGACGAGTTCTTCCGGGGCGTGCAGGCGTACTTCAAGCGGCACGCGTTCGGCAACACGCGCCTCTCCGACCTGCTGGGTGCGCTGGAGGAGACCTCCGGGCGCGATCTGAAGACCTGGTCGAAGGCGTGGCTGGAGACGGCGGGGATCAACATCCTGCGTCCCGAGCTCGAGACGGACGCGGACGGTGTGATCACGTCCTTCTCGGTCCGCCAGGAGGCCCCGGCGCTCCCGGCCGGCGCCAAGGGCGAGCCGACGCTGCGTCCGCACCGCATCGCGATCGGCCTGTACGACCTGGACGACGCGGGCAAGCTGGTCCGGGTGAAGCGGGTCGAGCTGGACGTGGACGGCGAGCTGACGGCCGTGCCCGAGCTGACCGGCGTCCGCCGTCCGGCCGTGGTCCTGCTCAACGACGACGACCTGTCGTACGCGAAGGTCCGCCTGGACGAGGAGTCCCTCGCGGTCGTCACCGAGCACCTCGGTGACTTCGCGGAGTCGCTGCCGCGCGCGCTGAGCTGGGCCTCCGCCTGGGACATGACGCGGGACGGCGAGCTGGCCACCCGTGACTACCTCTCGCTGGTGCTGTCCGGCATCGGCAAGGAGTCCGACATCGGTGTCGTGCAGTCCCTGCACCGGCAGGCCAAGCTGGCGATCGACCTGTACGCCGACCCGGCCGCCCGCGAGACCCTGCTGACCCGCTGGACCGAGGCCACGCTGGCGCACCTGCGGACCGCCCAGCCGGGCAGCGATCACCAGCTGGCCTGGGCGCGTGCCTTCGCGGCGACCGCCCGTACGCCGGAGCAGCTCGACCTGCTGGAGGCGCTGCTGGACGGCTCCCAGACCGTCGAGGGCCTCGCCGTCGACACCGAGCTGCGCTGGGCGTTCGTGGAGCGCCTCGCCGCGGTCGGCCGCTTCGACGAGGCAGAGATCGCCGCCGAGTA
>NZ_WWKH01001025.1:0-10332 GCF_009865595.1 Streptomyces sp. SID1328
CTGCTCGCCGCCGTCAGCCACGACCTGCGCACCCCGCTCGCCGGGATCAAGGCCGCCGTCTCCTCCCTGCGCTCGGACGACGTGGCCTGGTCCGAGGAGGACCGGGCCGAACTGCTGGAGGGCATCGAGGAGGGCGCCGACCGGCTCGACCACCTGGTGGGCAACCTGCTCGACATGTCCCGCCTCCAGACCGGCACCGTCACCCCGCTGATCCGCGAGATCGACGTGGACGAGGTGGTGCCCATGGCGCTGGTCGGCGTGCCCGAGGACAGCGTCGGCCTGGACGTGCCCGAGACGCTGCCCATGGTCGCCGTCGATCCCGGCCTGCTGGAGCGCTCGGTCGCCAACCTGGTGGAGAACGCCGTCAAGTACAGCCCGCCCGGCCGGCGCGTCACCGTCTCCGCCAGTGCCCTGGTCGACCGGGTCGAGGTGCGGGTCGTGGACCGGGGGCCCGGCGTGCCGGACGAGGCGAAGGACCGTATCTTCGAGCCGTTCCAGCGGTACGGCGACGCCCCGCGCGGCGCCGGGGTCGGACTCGGCCTCGCGGTGGCCCGCGGCTTCGCCGAGGCCATGGACGGCACCCTCACCGCCGAGGACACCCCCGGCGGCGGACTCACCATGGTCCTCAGCCTCCGCGCCGCCCGGCCCGGCCCCGAGCCGTCGCGCGCCGGGGAGGACACCGCAGAACAGGAAAGGCAGCCGCAATGACCAGGGTGCTGGTGGTCGACGACGAACCGCAGATCGTGCGGGCCCTCGTGATCAACCTCAGGGCGCGCTCGTACGACGTCGACTCGGCCCCAGACGGCCGCACCGCGCTCCAGCTCGCCGCCTCCCGCCACCCCGACGTGATCGTCCTGGACCTGGGCCTGCCCGACATGGACGGCGTCGAGGTGATCCGGGGCCTGCGCGGGTGGACGCGGGTGCCCATCCTGGTGCTGTCCGCCCGCCACTCCTCCGACGAGAAGGTCGAGGCGCTGGACGCGGGCGCCGACGACTACGTCACCAAGCCCTTCGGCATGGACGAACTGCTGGCCCGGCTGCGGGCCGCCGTGCGCCGGGCCGAGCCGGTCGGGCCGGGCGAGGACGAGGTGACCACCGTGGAGACGGCCGGCTTCACCGTCGACCTGGCCGCCAAGAAGGTCGACCGGGGCGGCAAGGACGTACGGCTCACCCCGACCGAGTGGCATCTGCTGGAGGTGCTGGTCCGCAACACCGGCCGGCTGGTCGGCCAGAAGCAGCTGCTGCGGGAGGTCTGGGGGCCCTCCTACGGCACCGAGACCAACTATCTGCGGGTCTACATGGCCCAGCTCCGCCGCAAGCTGGAGGCCGACCCCGCCCACCCCCGGCACTTCATCACCGAACCCGGCATGGGCTACCGCTTCGAGAAGTGATCCGGTGTCCGGGCCGGGGCCCTCTGGAGTACGGCCTCGGGGGCACACCCCGGTACGCTTCAGATATGAGTGGCGTTCCTCGATCCGAAAAGTCGGCAGGCCGGTTCCGCCGCATGCTGGACCGGCTCTCCACCTCGCAGGAGGACCTGGAGTCGGAGGAGCTGCGGGAGGACACCGAGACCGCGGGCTGCACCCGGATCGGCGACTGCCACGACCGGCAGATCGTCACCGTAACTGGTACCTTGCGCACGGTCACCCTGCGACCGCGGGCGGGAGTCCCGGCGCTGGAGGCGGAGTTGTTCGACGGCACCGCCGCGCTGGACGTGGTGTGGCTCGGCCGGCGCTCCATCACGGGTATAGAACCGGGACGCAAGCTGATCGCATCGGGCCGGATCTCGATGAGCCGGGGCCGCCGCGTGCTGTTCAACCCGAAATACGAACTGCGACCCCTCGGACGGGAGTAGCCGGTGACGTCCCTCGACAAGCCGACCCAAGACGCCGGACAGAGCCCGCCGGGCGGCGGCCGCGAGGACGACGGCCAGGTCCACGACTCCCGGGCGGTCACCGAGGCCGCGCTGTTCGAGGCGTTCGGCGGCATCCGCGGCATGGTCGAGACGGTGCTGCCCGGCCTGATCTTCGTCACGATCTTCACGATCAACAAGGACCTGCACTTCTCCGCGATCGCCGCGCTGGCGGTCTCGGTGATCATGCTGGTGGTCCGGCTGCTGCGCAAGGACACCGTCAAGCACGCCTTCAGCGGTGTCTTCGGGGTCGCCTTCGGTGTCGTGTTCGCCATGTTCACGGGCAACGCCAAGGACTTCTACCTGCCCGGCATGCTCTACACCCTGGGCCTGGCGCTGGCGTACATCATCACCACCCTCGCCGGGGTGCCGCTGATCGGGCTGATGCTGGGGCCGGTGTTCAAGGAGAACCTCTCCTGGCGCACCCGCAACCCCGGCCGCAAGAAGGCGTACACCAAGGCCAGTTGGGCCTGGGGCCTGATCCTGCTCGCCAAGTGCGCGATCCTCTTCCCGCTCTACTGGTGGGCCGACACCACCCAGCTCGGCTGGGTCCTGGTCATCCTGAAGATCCCGCCCTTCCTGCTGGCGGTCTGGCTCACCTGGGTCTTCCTCGCCAAGGCGCCGCCGCCGATCGACGTGTTCGCCGAGATGGAGGCCGCCGAGAAGGCCGAGGAGGCCGAGAAGGCGGCGAAGGCCGAGCGCGAGGGCGCCGCCGCCGAGAACGGCGAGACCGCGGCGGGACGGCACCGCAGGGGCTGAGTGCACACGAGGAGGGCGCCCCCGGAGAGATCCGGGGGCGCCCTCCTCACGTGCGGCCTCAGACGTTGTCGCGGCGGACCGACAGCAGGTCCTCCAGCTGCTCCTCGCGGGCCTGCGCGGCCACGAAGAGGAGTTCGTCGCCCGCCTCCAGGGAGTCCTCCTTGGACGGCGTCAGCACGCGGGTGCCGCGGATGATGGTGACGAGGCTGGTGTCCTCGGGCCACTCCACGTCCCCGACCTGGGTGCCGGCCAGCGCCGACTCCTCCGGCAGGGTCAGCTCCACCAGGTTGGCGTCGCCGTGGCTGAAGCGCAGCAGCCGGACCAGGTCGCCGACGCTCACCGCCTCCTCGACCAGGGCGGACATCAGACGCGGGGTGGAAACGGCCACGTCCACGCCCCAGGACTCGTTGAAGAGCCACTCGTTCTTGGGGTTGTTCACCCGGGCGACGACGCGCGGGACGCCGTACTCCGTCTTGGCGAGCAGCGAGACGACCAGGTTGACCTTGTCGTCGCCGGTCGCGGCGATCACGACGTTGCAGCGCTGGAGCGCGGCCTCGTCCAGGGCCGTGATCTCACAGGCGTCGGCCAGCAGCCACTCCGCCTGCGGCACCCGCTCCACCGAGATGGCGGTCGGCGCCTTGTCGATCAGCAGGACCTCGTGGCCGTTCTCCAGCAGTTCCGCCGCGATCGAGCGGCCGACCGCCCCGGCTCCGGCAATGGCGACCCTCATCAGTGACCGCCCTCCTCTTCGGGGCCGTCGGCGAACGCGGCCTCGACCTTCTGGACCTCGTCCGTCCGCATCATCACGTGCACCAGGTCGCCCTCCTGGAGGACCGTCTGCGAGGTGGGCAGCACGGCCTCGCCCAGCCGGGTCAGGAACGCCACGCGCACGCCCGTCTCCTCCTGGAGCTTGCTGATCTTGTGGCCGACCCACTTCGCGGAGGCGTGCACCTCGGCGAGCTGGACCCCGCCGGTGGGATCGCGCCACAGCGGCTCCGCGCCCGAGGGCAGCAGCCGGCGCAGCATCTGGTCGGCGGTCCAGCGGACCGTGGCGACGGTCGGGATGCCCAGGCGCTGGTACACCTCGGCACGACGCGGGTCGTAGATCCGGGCGGCCACGTTCTCCACGCCGAACATCTCACGGGCCACCCGGGCGGAGATGATGTTGGAGTTGTCACCGCTGGAGACGGCGGCGAAGGCGCCGGCCTCCTCGATGCCCGCCTCGCGCAGGGTGTCCTGGTCGAAGCCGATACCGGTGACCCGGCGGCCGCCGAATCCCGGCCCCAGCCTGCGGAAGGCGGTGGGGTCCCGGTCGATCACGGCGACCGTGTGTCCCTGTTGCTCCAGGGTCTGGGCGAGAGCGGAACCCACTCTGCCGCAGCCCATGATGACGATGTGCACGACCGTCCTTCCGGTGTCCAAAAGTTGCTGCTCGGCATCAGGGTCTCAGACCGGCGCCCAAAGCTGCACACGCGTGCTCGTCCTGTCCGCCGTCAACCCGTCGTGACGGCGTTCATCTGCGCTGTTCGGTGACCGCGGTCACCCCCGGCGCCCGGCGCCGAGTGATGCTGCGCACGCTGCACCCGGTGAGGACGGCGAGACCGGCCAGGGCTAGCACGGCCCCGAGCAGCTCAGCGGCGACGGGCATGGGACCTCCGAAGTGCGACGACGGGCCGGAGCAGTCATCTAGGCACGGGGGCGCGCGCACCCGGCACACCCCACTTCCGGGCGCCCCCGATTTCACTCGTGAGGCAGAACGCGCCCACCGGTTGCGCGCCCGCCTGTTCGAAGCCTTACGATCCTCTCTCGTGTCCAAACTGACCGACGTGCCCAAACGGATTCTGATCGGGCGCGCACTGCGCAGTGATCGGCTGGGCGAGACGTTCCTGCCGAAGCGCATCGCCCTCCCGGTCTTCGCCTCCGACCCGCTGTCCTCCGTCGCCTACGCGCCGGGGGAGGTTCTGCTGGTCCTGTCCATCGCGGGCGTGTCGGCGTATCACTTCAGCCCCTGGATCGCCGTCGCGGTCGTCGTGCTCATGTTCACGGTGGTCGCCTCCTACCGGCAGAACGTGCACGCCTACCCCAGCGGTGGCGGTGACTACGAGGTGGCGACCACCAACCTCGGCCCCCGCGCCGGGCTGACCGTCGCCAGCGCCCTGCTGGTCGACTACGTCCTCACCGTGGCCGTGTCCATCGCCTCCGGCATCGAGAACCTCGGCTCTGCGGTGCCCTTCGTGGTGCAGCACAAGGTGCTGTGCGCCTGTGCCGTGATCGTCCTGCTGACGCTGATGAACCTGCGCGGGGTGAAGGAGTCGGGCAAGCTCTTCGCCATCCCCACGTATGTGTTCGTCGGCGGCGTCTTCATCATGATCGCGTGGGGCGCCTTCCGCGGGCTGGTCCTCGGGGACACGATGCGCGCGCCCACGGCCGGCTTCCACATCCGGGCCGAGCACCAGGGCCTCGCGGGCTTCGCGCTGGTCTTCCTGCTGCTGCGGGCCTTCTCCTCCGGCTGTGCCGCGCTCACCGGCGTGGAGGCCATCTCCAACGGCGTCCCCGCCTTCCGCAAGCCCAAGTCGAAGAACGCGGCGACCACGCTCGCCATGATGGGCCTGCTGGCCGTCACCATGTTCTGCGGCATCATCGCGCTCGCCATGACCACCAAGGTCCGCATGGCGGAGTACCCGGCGACCGACCTGCTGCGCAACGGCGTGCCCATCGGCTCCGGCTACGTCCAGAACCCGGTGATCTCCCAGGTCGCCGAGGCGGTGTTCGGCAAGGGCAGCTTCCTGTTCATCGTCCTCGCCGCCGCGACCGCGCTGGTCCTCTTCCTCGCGGCGAACACGGCGTACAACGGCTTCCCGCTGCTCGGCTCGATCCTGGCGCAGGACCGCTATCTGCCCCGCCAACTGCACACCCGCGGCGACCGTCTGGCGTTCTCCAACGGCATCGTGCTGCTCGCCGGCACCGCGATGCTGCTGGTGGTGATCTACGGCGCCGACTCGACGCGGCTGATCCAGCTCTACATCGTCGGTGTGTTCGTTTCCTTCACGCTCAGCCAGACCGGCATGGTCCGGCACTGGAACCGGCACCTCGCCGCCGAGAAGGACCCGCTCAAGCGCCGCCACATGGTCCGCTCCCGCGCGATCAACGCCTTCGGCGCCTTCTTCACCGGCCTGGTGCTGGTCGTCGTGCTGGTCACCAAGTTCACCCACGGTGCCTGGGTCGCCCTGCTGGGCATGTGCATCTTCTACGTGACGATGACCGCGATCCGTAAGCACTACGACCGGGTAGCGGACGAGATCGCCGCCGTGGACGGCCCCACCGACGACAGCGTGCGCCCCTCGCGGGTGCACTCCCTGGTGCTGGTCTCCAAGATCCACCGCCCCACGCTGCGCGCCCTGGCCTACGCCAAGCTGATGCGCTCCGACACCCTGGAGGCGCTCACCGTCAACGTCGACCCGATGGAGACCAAGGCGCTGCGCGAGGAGTGGGAGCGGCGCGGGATCGCCGTACCGCTGAAGGTGCTGGACTCGCCGTACCGCGAGATCACGCGGCCGATCATCGAGTACGTCAAGAACCTCCGCAAGGAGTCTCCGCGGGACGCCGTGTCGGTGATCATCCCGGAGTACGTGGTGGGTCACTGGTACGAGCATCTGCTGCACAACCAGAGCGCGCTGCGGCTCAAGGGCCGGCTGCTGTTCACGCCCGGCGTGATGGTGACCTCGGTGCCCTACCAGCTCGAGTCCTCCCAGGTGGCCCGCGACCGGGCCCGCCGCAGGCAGGAGTGGAGCGCGCCCGGCGCGGTGCGGCGGGGCCCGGCCGAGCGGCCGAAGGACGGGGCCGGGACCAAGGAGTGACCGTGGGGGTCCTCGGGACCCCGTAGACTGGTCGGCTGTTGTCCGCGCGGGCCCTTGTTCGTCCGCCGCCCCTCCCTCCCCGATCTTGGAGTCACCCCACCATGCAGGCAGAACAGAAGAAGTCTCTGGTGGGCGCGGAGTACGAGGTCGAGGTAGGCCCGGTCGCCCACGGCGGTCACTGCATCGCCCGTACCGCCGAGGGGCAGGTGCTGTTCGTCCGGCACACGCTGCCGGGGGAGCGGGTCGTGGCGCGGGTGACCGAGGGCGAGGAGGGCGCGCGCTTCCTGCGGGCCGACGCGGTGGAGATCCTGGACGCGTCCAAGGACCGCGTCGAGGCGCCGTGCCCGTTCGCCGGCCCCGGCAAGTGCGGCGGCTGCGACTGGCAGCACGCGAAGCCGGGTGCGCAGCGGCGCCTGAAGGGCGAGGTCATCACCGAGCAGCTCCAGCGGCTCGCGGGCCTCACCCCGGAGGAGGCCGGCTGGGACGGCACGGTCATGCCGGCCGAGGGCGACAAGCTGCCCGCGGGCCAGGTGCCCCAGTGGCGTACCCGCATGCAGTACGCGGTGGACGCGGACGGCAACGCCGGCCTGCGCCGCCACCGGTCGCACGAGGTCGAGCCCATCGACCACTGCATGATCGCCGCGCCCGGTGTCAGCGAACTCGGCATCGAGGACCGGGACTGGTCGGGCATGGCCTCCGTCGACGCGATCGCCGCGACCGGCTCGCAGGACCGCATGGTCATCCTGGAGCCCCGCCCCGGTGCCAGGCTGCCGCTCGTCGAGCTGGACCGGCCCGCGTCCGTGATGCGCGTCGACGAGAAGGACGGCGGCGTCCACCGGGTCCACGGCCGCGCGTTCGTCCGCGAGCGCGCCGACGGCCGCACGTACCGCGTCGGCAGCGGCGGCTTCTGGCAGGTCCACCCGAAGGCGGCGGACACGCTGGTGACGGCCGTCATGCAGGGCCTCCTGCCCCGCAAGGGCGAGATGGCGCTGGACCTCTACTGCGGCGCCGGCCTCTTCGCCGGTGCCCTCGCCGACCGCCTCGGCGAGACCGGCGCGGTCCTCGGCATCGAGTCCGGCAAGCGGGCGGTGGAGGACGCGCGGCACAACCTCGCGGACTTCCCCCGCGTGCGGATCGAGCAGGGCAAGGTGGAGTCGGTCCTGCCCCGGACGGGGATCACGGAGGTCGACCTCGTCGTCCTGGACCCGCCTCGGGCGGGGGCCGGCCGCAAGACGGTGCAGCACCTGGCCGGCCTCGGTGCTCGGCGGATCGCCTATGTGGCCTGCGACCCGGCCGCGCTGGCCCGGGACTTGGGGTACTTCCGCGAGGGCGGGTACCGGGTGCGGACGCTGCGGGCGTTCGATCTGTTTCCGATGACTCATCATGTGGAGTGCGTGGCGATCTTGGAACCGGTGAAGTAGAGCGGCTGACCTGCGGGTTTGCGGTGTTCGTCGGGCACTCGACCTGTTTTCAGCCTGACCCGCCAATCCAGGTGGCTGTAGCGACAGCGGTACAAGCCGTGAAGCGGACTGGGTAGACGTACGAAGGGTGCTGGGATCCCCCGACAGACAGCGTCTCCTGCTGCGTCGCGGCGCGGGATACGACTGTCTGCTGCCCCCTCAGGATGCATCGCTCAGCAGCCGGACGGGCACGGACATACATCATGTTGGTACATGGACTAGTCTTGGTACATGTCGATGAAGCGCACCAACGTCTACGCCGATCCGGAAGACCTCGCGATCATCAAAGAGGCCGCGAAGCGGCGCGGTATCAGCGAGGCGGAGATCATCCGCCAGGGCATCCATCTAGCGGCCATGGCCAACCGTGTATGGGACGAGCCCCTCTTCTCGCGCACCTTCCGAGGAGCGGGACGCACTCCCGGTAAGCGTGACGTGCGTGACGCTGTCGCCGACGCGGTGCGCCGCGAGACCGGGACCGGGACCGGGACCGCTGCGTGATCGTCGTCGTCGCGGGCACCTCCGGGCTGCTTGCTGCGCTCGACTCCGCCCACCCCGAGCACCAAGCGTCGAACGAAGCCATCATGGCTGCCGGGCTCCTGGTGATGTCCCCGCTCCTGCTCGCGGAGATCGACCACGTCGCCACGCGCGAGCTCGGCCGTGAAGCGGCCCTCAGCGCGGTCGACGACATCCGCCATTGGGTGCGACGAGGCCGTGTCGTTCTGCCCGGGATCACGGAGGATCACCTGGGTGTCGCCCAGTCGGTGCGCGCCCGCTATCGCGACTTGGACCTGGACCTCGCGGACGCGGTGAACGTGGCCCTTGCCGCCGAGTACGACACCGACGCGGTACTCACGCTCGACCGGCGCGATTTCCGGGCTGTGCGCCCATTGGGTCGGCACAAGGTGTTCCGGGTGCTGCCCGACGACCTGCCGATCTGAATCGGGAGGGTGTCCGGCTGTGTCGTCTGTCGGATTCCGTCGGTAGTGACGCTCGCGGCACTTGCGGACTGCCTGCCGAAAAGAGCCGCCGCCCCCATGAGGGCCGCGGAAATCGTGTGGGTGGTGTGCGGGGGCGGCGCCGGCCTGAGGATCGCCCCCCACGGGTCGGTGTGGACGGCCTTGCCGTCGCGCAGCGTGAAGCCACGGGGGTGGTTCATCCAGGCTGTGGACCACATCGCCGAGGGTTCCTCTCGGTGCAGGGCGGGTGCGTCGCGTAACGCCAGTCGATTGCCCGGCAAATCGGACATCTTTCGAAAACTCGTACCGGATGTGTCGTACGGGCTGGGTGGGGCGGGTACCCGAGCTTCGGCCAATCCGGGGGGCTCGGTCCCGACGAGGAGGCTGCGGTGAGTGCGAGTGACGTTCCGCGTGCCGGCACGACCGGCACGCGGCAGGCCGGCCGGCTCCGGCTGGACCTGCTCGGCATCTATCTCAACGACCATCTGGCGGGGGCCACCGTCGGCACCAATCGGGCCCGTTACCTGGCCCGCGCGACCCGTGGCACCCCGACCGGCGAGGCGCTGGAGCCGATCGCGCGTGAGATCGCCCAGGACCGGCGGAGCCTGCTGGACATCATGGCCAGGCTGGGTGTTCCGGCGCGCCAGTACAAGGTCTTGGCGGGCCGCGCGGCCGAGTTGGGCGGGCGGCTCAAGCCTAACGGCCGCTTGGTCCGCCGGTCCCCGCTCACGACGGTCGTCGAGCTCGAGTTCCTGCGGCTCGGCGTCGAGGGGAAAGCGGCCGGCTGGCGGACGCTGCGTCCGCTCGCCGAGACGGACGAGCGCCTCGACCCGCGGCAGCTCGACCAGTTGCTCGAACGGGCCGAACGGCAGCTGCGCACGCTCGAGGAGCTCCGCTTCCGGCGGTCGCAGGAGGTGTTCCGGGGCCCTGGGTGACCCCCTGTTCCGCGGCGGGGCTCAGGCACCCGCCGTTCCGCAAGAGACGCAAGGCGCACCAGAGGAGTGCCGTCATGACTGTTCCCGAAGAGAACCGACCGAAGACGCACACCACCGACGAGGTGGTCATGGAACCGTCGCGGGACCCGGACGCGGAGGGTCGTACCGGCGGAGCGAAGAGCCGCGACCTGCGTGAGGCGATGGACGAGGCGGGGATCGAACCGGACGACTTCGAGGACCGGTAGGCGCGGCCGCTCGCCGTGCCGACGAGTTCGGAACAAGCAAGGAGGATCCCTCATGGCACACACCAGCGTGCCGGAGGTGCTGGACGCGATCAAGGACGTCGACTTCCCGGCCGACAGGGACGAGTTGGTCGACGCGGCGCGGTCGGCGGGCGCCTCGGAGGAGGTGGTCAAGGCACTGCGCGGTATCCCGCCGGAGCAGTACGCGAAC
>NZ_WWKH01001026.1:0-10721 GCF_009865595.1 Streptomyces sp. SID1328
GGGTTGTTTCGCGTCGGAGGCCGACGGGGACCCGGACGGTACGCCGCCGGAGCACAGAAGCTCCGCCTGGCGGGCCGACGGCGGAACCACCGTTCCACCGGACCCGAGTGAGCGCCCGCAGAGGCGTGCCGGAGCCGCCCTGCATCCCCACGGACACGGCAGCGGCCACACACAGCAAGGACCCTCTGTGTCGCCGTCCGCCTGCCCCGTCGGATCTGGCCGGCCGACGAACGGCGTGCGGCCCGGTAGGGGGACGGCGGACCACGGCCGGTTCACCTCGATCCGGTCGCCCGCGGACCTGCCGGCCTTCTGCGCCGCCGTCGTCGAGCAGTTCGCCCATGCCGGCCGCCCGGTCTACGGCGCCCAGCCGGGCCACGGGAGCTGCGCCCCAGGCGCCCGCAGGACATTCCGCGGACTGATGCGACTACGGGCGGCCTGGGACATCGCCGTTCAGAAAGGAACGAAGTCGTGAAGAAGCCCACAGCAGGCGGCGCGGTCTCCACCGTGGCCAGCATGGGAACCGAGGCCCTGGACGCCGCGGTTTCAGTGGTCCGCCGCGCCGGCGAAGCCATCCGATCGAGAACCTCCCACGCCGGGGAGACGGAGCCGCGGTGGCACGTGATGACAGTGTGCGCGTCCGCCGAGGAGGTGGCGCCCGGCGGAAAGCTGCCTGAGCCGCTCGCCCAACTCGGCGACACCATCGACACCCAGCTGCGCCCCGCCCCCGGGGAGCGCGGGACGGAGCTGGCGTGCCGGCTGCACGACAAGGAGGATGCCGGGCCGCGCGACACCGCCGAGCCGGTGACCGGACACGACATGGTCCAGGAACTGCGGACCGCGCTGCGGCATGCCAAGGCGCTGGTCGAGACGGGAGAAATCCTCCTCCCCGACCGGCCGTCGACCAACCGGCCCACGTTCACCGGGCGCCCGCTGGACAAGTTGATCGAAAACGCCCAGGGGGAGGGACGGCTGTGAAGGCACTGACCTGGCAGGGCACCAACGATCTGTCCGTCGAGCAGGCACCCGACCCCGAGATGCGCAACGAGCAGGACGCGATCGTCAAGGTGTCGCAGACCGTGACCTGCGGCTCCGACCTGCACCTGCTCGGCGGGTACATCCCGTTCATGCGAGCCGGCGACGTCCTCGGCCACGAATTCATCGGCGAGGTCGTCGAGACCGGACCTCAGGTGAAGCGGCACAAGGCGGGCGACCGCGTGGTGGTCTGCTCCTTCATCTCCTGTGGCCGCTGCTGGTACTGCAAGGAGGGTCTGTTCTCCCTGTGCGACAACGGCAACACCAATCCCGGCATCACCGAGCACCTCTGGGGTTCGGCCCCGGGCGGCTGCTACGGCTACTCCCACGCCCTGGGCGGTTTCGCCGGCAGCCATGCCGAGTACATCCGCGTCCCGTACGCCGACCAAGGGGCCTTCCCGGTACCGGACGCCCTGGACGACACGACGGCGCTGTTCGCATCCGACTCTGCGCCGACCGGGTGGATGGGTGCCGACCTCGGCGGGGTGAAGCCGGGCGACGTGGTTGCCGTGTGGGGCTGCGGAGCGGTCGGCCAGATGGCCGCGCGGGCCGCGATACTGCTCGGCGCCGACCGGGTCATCGCCATCGACCGCCTCGAATACCGCCTGGACATGACCCGCCGGCACGTCGGTGCGGAGACCCTGAACTACGAGAAGACCGACATCGACGCCGAGCTGCGCGAGATGAGCGGCGGCCGCGGCCCGGACGTGTGCATCGAGGCCGTCGGCATGGAAGCCCACAGCTCCGGCGCCCAGAATCTCTACGACCAGACCAAACAGCAACTGCGTCTGCAGACCGACCGGTCCGCCGCCGTACGCCAAGCCATCCTGGCCTGCCGCAAGGGCGGCAGCATATTCATCCTCGGCGTCTTCGCGGGCTTCGTCGACAAATTCCCGCTGGGCGCGGTGATGAACAAGGGCCTGACCGTGCGCAGCGCGCAGCAGCACGGCCACCGCTACATCCCCATGCTCCTGGAGCGCATGGAAAGGGGCGAGCTCAAGACGGACCACCTGGCCACCCACATCATGTCCCTCGACGACGGGCCTGAGGGATACCACCTCTTCAAGGAGAAGCTGGACGGCTGCGTACGCGCCGTCTTCCAGCCCGGCCGGTAATACGGGGTCTCGGCGGCAAAGGCCGTCGCAGGGAACGCCCGGGTGCGCAAGCAGCATGCCTGCGCCACCCGGACGACCTCGGGCATGTCACCCCAACGGCCGCGGTCAGCCCCCCTGGTTGGACTTCAAGTGCGCTTCAATGCCTAGAGTTCCGGGCACGGACTCCCGCCCACGGATACGCCCTGCCGCCGAGAACCACGGTCGCGAACGGCGACCGGGAACGCGGCGGTGAGCGCGACCGTTGACCCGGCCACGCCGGTTCTCAGGACAGAGGTGATCCGATGAAGGTGCTGGTGACCGGCGGGACGAGCGGACTGGGACTCGCCATGGCCTCCGCCCTGGCCGCGACGGGAGCCACCGTCGCGCTGACCGGACGGTCCGGCGAGCGGGCGGAGTCCGTCGCCGCGGGTCTGCCGGGGGCGATCGGCGTCGAGATGGACGTGCGGGACGAGTCGTCCGTGGCCAGGGCCGTCGACGAAGCCTGGACGCGGCTCGGCGGCATCGACATGCTGGTGAACAACGCCGGCATCGGCATGCGCACGGTCAACCCGCGCTTCATGACAGAGCCGCAGGGCTTCTGGGAGGTAGCGCCCGACGCCTTCCGCGCGGTGATCGACACCAACCTGACCGGCTACTTCGTGGTCGCCCGCGAGATCACCCCACGGATGCTGGCATCCGGCGGTGGCCGCATCGTCAACATCTCGATGAATCACTCGACCATGCGACGCGCCGGCTTCGTGCCCTACGGGCCGTCGCGGGCCGGCAGTGAGGCGCTGTCCCGCATCATGGCGGCCGACCTGCGGCGCACGGGCGTCACCGTAAACGTGCTGCTTCCCGGAGGCGCGACGGTCACCGGGATGCTGCCCAAGGACGTCACCGGCGAGGGGCACGGCTTCCTGAGTCCCGAGGTGATGGGCCCGCCCATCGTCTGGCTGGCCTCCGACGAGGCAGCCGGCGTCCATGACGAGCGCATCGTCGCCGCCGAGTTCGAACAATGGCTGCGGGACCGGGAGAGCTAGTTGTGAGGGCGTGGGCGTGGGCGTGCGTGCGGGCGTGGCCCCGGCTTTGGAGGGGCCGCATCGCTTGTGGACGTCCACGCCATGAGTGAAGGGGCGGCCACGCCGGGCCGGCCGGCCGCTTCCGGTCCTCAGGGAAGTTTGTGGGCGAGAACGTCCAGTCGCTCGATGGAAGGCGGCTGGGAGAACAGCTCGCTGGCTCGTTCCATCAGGGCGCTGCCCAGCCGGCCGCTGAGGTGGGTCTGACGCGCGGAGTCGGTGGGGAAGGCGTCGAAGATCGCGAAACCGGTCGCGCTCAGGCGCACGGCGAACCAGGCGACCGTGTCGGGCTCCTCCCGCACGAGGTCGAGGCCCTGGCGGAGAAAGTCGGCGACCTCTTCCTCCTTGCCGGGCTTGGCCTCGACGTATACGTACAGCCCGACCTTGACGTCTGCCATGAGGGGACTCCTTTCCATGTCCGGCCGCCCGTGAGCGCCCAGGCACTGCCGTGACCGGTTGGCACAGAACGGGCCCATTATGGACGGATTGTCATGCCTTTGCGTACATTCGCCTCCCCTGGCAGGTCGCATCCCCCGCACGTGCGGGCCGGACGTGGGGTTCAGGCGGCACCCACAGACGCACGGAGCTCCGGCAGCCGAAGAAGTCCTTGTCGTCAAACGTGGGAGGTTGTGCGCCGCGGAGTTCTGACCGTCAGCTTTGGAGGAGTTGAGCCGCGAGCCACTCGTGCGGGTGAGACACCGTGTCGCCGCACCAGGGTGCGTCCGCCTGGCCGGGACACTGGCCAGGTCGGAAGCCCACGCGTCGAAGGATCCCACCATGGCCGACGAACCGTATGCGACGTTGAAGACCAACAAGGGTGACATCGAGGTCCGGCTGCTGCCGAACCACGCCCCCAAGACCGTCAAGAACTTCGTCGAACTCGCCACGGGCGAGCGACAGTGGATCGACCCGAACACAGGTCAGCCGAGCAACGCACCGCTGTACGACGGCACGGTCTTCCACCGTGTCATCAGTGGTTTCATGATCCAGGGCGGCGATCCCCTGGGCAACGGGACCGGCGGCCCCGGCTACAAGTTCGGCGACGAGTTCCACCCGGACCTGGCCTTCACCAAGCCCTACCTGCTGGCCATGGCCAACTCCGGTCCGGGCACCAACGGCTCCCAGTTCTTCATCACCGTCGGACCCACCACGTGGCTCACCGGCAAGCACACCATCTTCGGTGAGGTCACCGACGCCGCCGGCCAGAAGGTCGTCGATGCCATCGTCAACGTCGAGACCGGCCGCAACGACCGCCCCCTCGAGGACATCGTGATCGAGAAGGTCGTCATCGAGACCCGCTGACACCCAACCAACGACACGGCTCGCTTCCCGAAGCCGACACCGAACGTGCCGCCGATACGCCCGGGTCAAAGCGATGGCTCACGAGGTGGTCCCGAACCGGCAGTGGAAGCGGTGCAAATGCCCCTGACGGTGTCGGTTTTGGCGGCTACTCCTCTGGCTCCCAGGCGATCAGCTGCTCGAACACCTGCTGGTCGCCCTCGATCCTCAGGTCGCTCAGCGTGAGGCGGCCCCAGACGAAGAGGAGCAGCTGTTCGGCCGTGCCCGTGGCCGAAGCGGAGGCGGCCGCCGCGTGGTCCGTGAGGGGTGCGGGCCAGGCGCCGGTGCCGTCCAGCATAAGAAGCCAGGAGCGGCCCTCGGTGGCGTGGTAGTGGATGGTGGCGGCCTCGTGCGGCCAGGCAGCCGGGGTGGAGTTGCAGGTGTCGAGAAACTCGGCCACGCCGTCGATCGCGACGTCCGCCGGCATCGGCTGTACGGCGCCTGCGGCGAGCTGGGCGTCGTAGGTGTGCACCAGCACCTCGTGCACCCGGCGCCGGGCAACGCCCCAGGCACTCGCCGGCGACACGCCGAGGCTCCACCACGCCCAGCACTCGCGCTCCGGGCCGGCCTCGCGCAGCGCACTCAGCAGCAGCTCGTTCGACTCGGCGTACCAGGCCAGCAGCGCCTCGAGATCGCGCGGCACCTCCCCGGCATCCTTGGCCGGCGGAGCCTCGGCCGGGCCCGCGGCGACGATCGCGGCCCACCAGCGCTGGCCCGTACCCAGGTGCCGCACCAGATCGAACAACGTCCACTCGGGGCAGGACGGCACCGGCGCGTCAAGGCCGGGCGCGGCGGCAACCGCACTCCGGAACGCGGCCGACCGCTCGTCGATCAGTTGCAGCAGGGCGGAGAACTCAAGACTCTCTGTCACATCGCTTGCCTACCACCCCAGCTCAGCCGACCGCACCCTTGTTTCCCAGACCGTCAGCCGCGGGGGTCGGGGCGTGAATCGAAAGGGGATCTCCGAGCTCGGGGTGATCTCGCCTTGTCGCACGCGCACCCGGCCGATCGGGTACGTGCAGATGCCGATCGGGTTTGTGCAGATAAGGCGCTGCCCATCTGCGCGAGTCACCCCACGAGGTTGACAACCTGATGGGGAACCAGTGCCCACGACGTCCGTTGCGGCGCGGGCACGCCTCTGGACGGCCTACACGGAAAACGAGGAAATCGTGCTGGTCCGCGTCGGCGGGGATGCGTGCCCAGCCGCAGGTGCGGAAGCCCTTCGCGCCGATCGCGCAGGCGGGCAGTTCTACCGGGACACCGCCCGACTCAGCTCGTGCGTGGGTACGCCAACCGCATCCCACGCCAGCAGTACCGCATCGTGCTCCCGCGGACCGTAGGCGTCGGCGGCGTCCGCGGTCAGCCGTGCGAAGGACGTGAAGTCGGCGTCGCCGGCGAGTTCGCCACTGGTGAGCACGTCGTACCAGATGCGGCCGGCGCCATCCCAGGCGTGGCCGCCGAGCTGAGTCGCGGCGAGGTAGAAAGCGTGGTTGGGGATGCCCGAATTGATGTGTACACCGCCGTTGTCGGCGAAGGTATGCACGAAGTCGTCCATGTGGGCAGGCTGCGGATCCTTGCCGAGCTCGTCGTCGTCGTACGCGGTGCCGGGCGCCTTCATCGAGCGCAACGCGACGCCCTCCACTCCGGGGCGCAGCAGTTCCTCTCCGATCAGCCAGTTCGCTTCCTCGGTCGTCTCGCCCTTGGCGTACTGCTCGACCAGGGAACCGAATACGTCGGACAGATGCTCGTTCAGGGCTCCGGACTGACCCATGTAGGTCAGGTTGGCGGTGTATTGGGTGACGCCGTGGGTGAGCTCATGGCCGATGACGTCGGGGGACTGGGTGAAGTCACCGAAGATGCGCCCGTCCCCGTCCCCGAAGACCATCTGCTCGCCGTCCCAGAAGGCGTTGTCGTAGTCCTCCTGAAAGTGAACGCTGGCGTGCAGCGGGAGGCCGGCCCCGTCGATGGACAAGCGGGACAGCGTCCGGAGATAGAAGTCGAACGTGGCACCGAGGCCGTCGTAGGCGTGGTTGACCGAGGTGTCCGGTACGTCGGCCTCACCCTCTCCGCGTATGCGCCTGCCGGGCAACTCCCGCCGGTGCTCGACGTCGCAGACGGTGCGGAGGGGGTGATCAGGGGCGCGACTCGGCAGGGCGGCGGTTGGGCCGATCTCGGCCGTCAGCCTCCGTTGGACGCGCTGTGCCGCGTCGAGCGCGAGGGTGCGGCGGGCAGGCTCGTTCAGAGACGGGTCCTCGGCCCGAGCGAGCCGGTTGAGCAGATGCGGTGGCACGATCGCACATGGCGCCGTGGCCACGGTCCTGGGCGAGGAGCCTCGGATGTCGTCAGTCATGGGATGTGCTCCGATCGGTGCGGTACCGCACCTCATCCGCGACGCTCGCGCCTTTCGCAGGTGGTGGTTCACGTGCCGTCATTGGACCCGTGGGCCCACTTGAGGCTTTCCCGTGTAAAACAGTGCTGCCGGTCCGTCGGGTGACGGTACGAGCCGTCGATGCCTGCGACGAAACGTAAGGCGCGGCCCCCGCGATGCTGGGTGCGGACACACAGGTGGTACGGGATCAACTACCTGAAGGGCATGCGCGTTCGCCTTGGGGTGCCGTGGCGCGAGGACTTCTTCATGTCAAGGACGGCTGACTGCTGTGCCGAGCATGAAGTTGTCTCCCCGGAGGAGAGGACGCTTCCGGTTTCAACGGGCGATCCATGCGCGCGCGTGCTATGCCACCAGTTTCTGCCCGTCACTGGAAGTCTGCAACTGGGCGTCTAGAGCGCTCTCATATGGTCAAGTTTTCTTCTAGTCGAACCGGATGACCTGCTTCGACTTGGCGAGTCGCTGTTGCTGACCTGTAGTGCTCGTCAGATACGGGACAAGAGGTCAACTTCGCCGGGTGCCCCCAAGCCCACTTCTCACTCCTGTCTCCTTCATCACCCTCGAAAGCTCCTGCGATTCTTCACGATCCCTGTGACGGTGGGGCCGCCCTCCACACACAGAGGTGCGGGGGGAACACGAGCAGTGAGGGATGTGTGGGGTGTCGGACAACAGGGGTGGGGCGGGCGGCAGACGCCGTCTGGGACTTGTGCCGCAGGCCGCGGCGGTCACATCGTTGGTTTTACTGGGGGCGCTGACACCGCTGGGGGCGGCATCAGCGGCGACCCCGCATCGCGCGCCGAAGCCGGTGGCGCCGACGGTGTCGCCAGGGGTGACGAAGGCGGGCGCCTCGAAGGTGTCGGCGTCGGTTGCCTTCCGTGCGTCGGCGCAGGCACAGTTCTCGGGGCAGGCAGTGGACATCGCCTCGGAGACGACGGCGACGTCGACAACGAGGGCGGAGCCGGACGGCACCTTCACCAAGACGGTGTCGCCGCTGCGGGTACGCGTGAAGCGGGCGGACGGTTCGTGGGCGGAGGTGGATGCCACGCTCGTCAAGGCGGCGGACGGTTCTTACGCGCCGAAGGTGGCCACGTCAGAACTGGTGCTGTCCGGTGGGGGTTCGGGCCCCCTGGCGATCCTGCACCAAGGCGGCCGGGCGGTGTCGGTGTCGTGGCCCACGAGTCTGCCCGCACCGACTGTCTCGGGCGCGACGGCGACGTACGCCGACGTGCTGCCCGATGTCGATCTGGTGGTGACGGCGAGCGGCCAGGGCGGTTTCTCCCAGGTCCTGGTCATCAAGTCGGCCCAGGCAGCAGCAAATCCGGCGCTCGCCACGCTGAAGCTGGCCACCAAAGCCGACGGGGTATCGCTGGTTGCGGACGCGGCGGGCAACCTCTCGGCGAACGACGCCTCCGGGAACACGGTCTTCCACGCTCCGGCACCGGTCATGTGGGACTCCCCGGCCTCCTCAGCACAGTCCCGTACAGGACTCCGTGCCGCGCGGGCAGCCGCAGACGCGGATGCAGGTCCCGAGTCGGGGGCTGCGACGGCGCCGGTGAAGGTGGCGGTCGGCGGTGACGGCACTCTCTCGCTGACGCCGGACGCGGCAATGCTGGCATCAGCGAAGACGCACTACCCGGTGTACGTGGACCCCTCCTGGCAGCCGGTCACGGAGTCGAACCCCTCGTTCACCTACGTGCAGCAGGCGTATCCGAACACGTCGCACTGGAACGAGTCCGGTGCCCGCCTCGGTGTCGGATACCAGGGCTGGTCGTCGCCGACCGGCATCGAGCGGGCCTTCTACCAGTTCGACATCAGGAACGTCCTGGACGCGGACATCAGGACGGCGACGCTGAACGCGACCGAGGTGTACTCCTCGAACAACGCTTGTACGGCATACCAGGTGGACGTGCGCAGCACGGCCCCCATCAGCTCGGCCACGACCTGGAACCAGCAGCCCGCGCTGTACAACGAGTCCTCCTCCGCCCAGGTCGGCGGAGCCAACGGCTCCGGCTGCGACGGCCCGGTCAACTTCACCGCAGACGTCACCCCTGCGGTTGCCACCGACGGGGACGGCACCCTCACCCTGCGGCTGGCCGGGCACAGCGAGACCGACCGGCTCCAGTTCAAGCGCATGTCCACCAACCCGACCCTCAGCGTCAACTACGCGCCCACGCCGCACGACCAGGGAAACATTCCCTGGGAGAAGTACGGCGCGGTCCGCTTGGACGACTCCCTGGTCGCCTCGCCGAACCTGTCCAACGGCGACCTGGTCCTCAACGCCACCGACCTGGACCTGAGCGCGGTCGGCCAGTCCCTGCGGCTGACCCGTTCGGCGTCCTCGTTCCCGATGCCTGCGGGGTCGCTCGGTTCCCAGTGGTACGCCTCCTACGAGCGCACACTGGACACGGCGGCCAGCAGCAAGGTCACGGCGTACGGCCCGGGCGGTGAGGCGCTGGTCTTCAAGCAGAACAGCGACGGCTCCTACAAAAACGCCGCCGGCTACCACGCCAGGCTGACCAAGAACGACGACGGGACCTGGACGCTCACCCACACGCAGTCCGGCTCCAAGGACACCTACAACGCGTCCGGGAACCTGACCGCGGTCACCGACCGCAACGGCGACAAGATCTCCGTCGCCCAGACCCTCGCCTCCGGCACGGTGACCGGGTTCAAGGCCACCGACACCCGCTCCGGCCGATGGCTCTCGCTGACGCGCGGCGCCGACGCACAGCACTACAGCGCCACCGACAACTCCGGCCGCACGATCGCCTACGTGACATCGGGCGCGGTAGCTTCCAGCACGGCGAAGATGACCGTCACCGACATGACGGGCGGCAGCACGGTCTACGCCTACGACACCTCAGGACGCATCAACCAGGTCACCACGCCCGAGGGCCGGGTGACGAAGTTCGGATACGACACCCAGAACCGGATCACCTCACTCCAGCGCGTCGCGCCCACCGGCACGGACACCTGGACGTACGCCTACTCTGCCACCACCAGGGCCACCGCCGGGACGACGAAGGTCACCGACCCCAACGCCCACACCGCGACCTACACAGTGGACGACTCCGGTCAGGTCACCAAGGTCGTCGACGCGCTGACCCACACCCGGTCGACCTCCTACGACGCCAACCACAACCAGCTCACGGCCGTCAACGCCCAGGGCACCGGCTCGCAGAACACCACCACGTTCGGCTGGGACTCCAGCGACAACCTCACCTCGGCGAAACTGCCCACCGGCGCCACCACAGCACTCGGTGCCTACAGCACCCACTCCGGGGCCAACCTGCCCTCCAGCCTGACCACCCCGTCCGGCAAGAAGACCACCTACAGCTACGACACCTCGGGAAACCTGATGTCCTCCCAGGACACCACCCCGGGCGTGTCCAACGGGGCGAAACTGTCCTACGGCTACCAGGGCGACGACGGCGTCGCGGACTGCGGCGGCTTCGACGGCCAGCGCTGCACCGCCACGGACGCCAACGGCAACAAGACGTCGTACTCCTACGACGGCCAGGGCAACCTCAGCAAGACCACACCCCCCTCGCCCCTGGGCGCCACCACCTACACCTACGACGCGCTCGGCCGCCCGGCCACCATCCTCGACGGACGCGGCGTCACCACTACGTACACGTACGACAACCACGACCGCGTCACCAAGGTCGCCACCTCCGGCGGCAGCGGAAACCTCACCGTCGGCTACACCTATGACCACGACGGCAACCTGCTCACCCAGACCGACGCCTCCGGCACCCTCGCCTACACCTACGACGGACTCGGCCGGGAAGCCAC
>NZ_WWKH01001027.1:0-6100 GCF_009865595.1 Streptomyces sp. SID1328
CGAAGACGTACGACGCCGCGCCCGCGCCCTGCACCGGTGTGCCCGTGGCCACCGTCAAGTCCCTGGTGCCCGGCGCGAAGACGGCCGGCAAGGAGATACCGTCCACCGACTCCAAGCTGCGCCGCACCTGCTCGTGGAACGCGCTCAAGGGCTACGACTACCGCTGGCTGGACGTCTCCTACGAGGTGACCGCCTCCGACGACGCGGCGGAGAAGGAGTACCAGCAGCGGGTCGCCGAGAAGAGCGGCGGCGGCGCGGTACCGGGGCTCGGTGACGGCGGCTATTCCGTCGTGAACCTGAACACGGAGGACAAGCAGCAGACGCGCGAGGGCGTGGTGCTGGCCCGTGCCGCCAACGCCCTGGTGGTCGTCACGTACAGCGGCAGCGACTTCGAGAGCAAGAAGGCCCCGGAGACCTCCGAGATCAACAAGGGCGCCATCAAGGCGGCCAAGGACGCGGTGGCTTCTCTGCGCAGCGGCGCCAAGTAACCGCGGAGCCCCGGCAGTCGGTGGACGACCGCCGGGGCTCTCTTCGTCATCGAGCGGCAGCCGGCCTCTTGCCGCTCGCCAACGTCAGCACCACGTACAGCACCAGGGAGGTGCCGAGGCCGACCGCCCAGCCGTAGTCGGCCAGCGGGCTGAGGGCCGGGATCGGGCGGCCGTCGATCAGCGGGTGGAAGTCGGCCCCGCCGATGGCGAGGACGCCGCCCACCACGAAGGCGACCACCGCCCGCCAGTTCCAGCCGCCCGCGTACCAGTACCGTCCGCCCGCGCGGTACAGGTCGGCCAGGTCGAGGCGGGTGCGGCGCAGGAACCAGTAGTCGGCGACCAGGATGCCCGCGACCGTGCCGAGCAGACCGCCGACCAGGCCGAGCCAGGTGAAGATGTAGCCCTGCGGGTCGGAGTACAGCCGCCACGGGAAGATCAGCACCGCGAGGACGGCGGTGATCAGGGCGCCGGTGCGGAAACTGACCTTGCGCGGCGCGACGTTGGAGAAATCGAAGGCCGGGGAGACCAGGTTGGCCGCGATGTTCACGGAGAGGGTCGCCACCAGCACCGTGACCAGGGCGTAGATCAGGCCCACCACGTTGTCGGTCTTGGCGGCGAGCTGGACCGGGTCCCAGACCGGCTCGCCGTACACCGCCTGCGAACCCGAGGTGACCAGCACCGACAGGAAGGCGAACAGGGTCATGGTCGTGGGCAGGCCGAAAGCCTGGCCGAGGGTCTGGGCGCGCTGGCTGCGGCCGTAGCGGGTGAAGTCGGGGATGTTCAGGGAGAGGGTGGACCAGAAGCCGATCATGCCCATCAGGGAGGGCCAGAACAGCTTCCAGAAGCCGCCGCCCCAGCCCAGCTTGGACGGCTGGTCGAAGAGCGGGCCGACTCCCCCGGCCTGGTCGCTCATCCACCACAGCATCACGAACGCGCCGACCAGCACGAAGGGCGCGGCCCAGTTCTCGAAGCGGCGGATGGTCTCCATGCCCCGCAGGATGATGGCCACTTGGAGCGCCCAGAAGATGGCGAAGGAGAGCCACATGGTCCAGGCGTAGCCGCCGATGTGGGCGGCGCCGGACCAGCGGTCGCCGATCAGCTTGCCGGCCAGGAAGAAGATGGCCTCACCGCCGATCCAGGTCTGGATGCCGAACCAGCCGCACGCCACCAGCGCCCGTACGACAGCCGGCAGGTTGGCGCCGCGCACCCCGAAGGAGGCGCGGGCGAACACCGGGAAGGGGATGCCGTACTTGGGTCCGGCGTGCCCGGTGAGCAGCATCGGCACCAGCACGATCAGGTTGGCCAGGGCGATGGTGAACACGGCCTGTTTCCAGTCCATGCCGACCGCGATCAGGCCCGAGGCGAGCGTCCAGGAGGCGGTGTTGTGGGCCATGCCGACCCAGAGCGCGGAGAAGTTGTACGTCGTCCAGGTCCGTTTGGCGGCCGGTACGGGAAGCAGGTCCTCGTTGGCGTAGGGACCGCTGGGCGCGGGGGCGCCGGGGGCGATCTCCACCCGGCCGTCGGCGAGGGTTACTTGGGCGGAGGGTGGTATGGCCGTGGGTGCGGTTTCGGTCATGGTGCAGGCCAATCGGATGGGAGGGTCGGGACAGGCCGTGCGGGGGGGTGCGCCGTAAGGGTTCCGTACGGGCGTCCTGGCCCCCTTCCGCGCGCGGGGCGGGAAGGGGGAGATCGATTCGCCTGCCGTGCTCAGGCGTTCAGGGCGGGGATCACCTTCGAGCCGTAGGCGTCGATGGTGGCCTCCTGGGCGTCGTGCATGTCGTACACGGCGAACTGGTCGACGCCCAGGGCCCGGAGCGCGTTCAGTTTCTCGATGTGGGCCTCGGCCGGGCCGATCAGGCAGAAGCGGTCCACGATCTCGTCGGGAACGAACCGGGTGTCGGGATTGCCGCTGCGTCCGTGGTGGGCGTAGTCGTAGCCCTCGCGGGCCTTGATGTACTCGGTGAGCTCGTCCGGGATCTGCGCGGAGTGTTCGCCGTAGCGGGAGACCAGGTCGGCCACGTGGTTGCCGACCATGCCGCCGAACCAGCGGCACTGTTCGCGGGCGTGGGCGAGCGCCTCGGGCGAGTCGTCGTCGGTGACGTAGGCGGGGGCGGCCACGCAGATGGTGACCTCACCGGGGTCGCGGCCGGCGGCGACGGCGGCGTCCTTGACGGCCTTGACCATGAACTCGGTGAGGTAGAGGTCGGCGAGCTGGAGGATGAAGCCGTCGGCCTCCTCGCCGGTCATCTTCAGCGCCTTGGGGCCGTACGCGGCCATCCAGACGGGGAGTTCGGCGCCGGGTTTCACCCAGGGCAGGCGGATCGGGGTGCCGCCGAGGTCGGTCTCCTCGCCGCGGCCGAGGGCGCGGATGACCTTCATGGCCTCGCTGATCCGGGCGAGGGTGTTGGGCTTGCGTCCCGCGACGCGCATCGCGGAGTCGCCGCGCCCGATGCCGCACACCGTGCGGTTGCCGTACATGTCGTTGAGGGTGGCGAAGGTGGAGGCGGTGACCTCCCAGGTGCGGGTGCCCGGGTTGGTGACCATCGGGCCGACGGTCAGCCGGTCGGTGTTCGCCAGGATCTGGCTGTAGATGACGAACGGCTCCTGCCAGAGCACGGCCGAGTCGAAGGTCCAGCCGTACGTGAAGCCGTTGCGCTCGGCCCGCCGCATCAGTTCGACGACGCGGGAGGCGGGCGGGTCGGTCTGGAGTACGAGACCGAAGTCCATGGGCACCACTCCTAGTTGAGGTACTGACAGGTGGAGCGCGGGGTGTAGACGCCGTGCCCGGCGTGGCCGGTGTACTCCCGCTCGGTGATCACGGGGACGCCGCGCGAGAGGACCGTCTCGACCCGGCCGGTGATCCGCTTGCCCTCGTACGCCGAGTAGTCGACGTTCATGTGGTGCGTCTCGGCCGAGATGACCTGCTCGGCGTGCGGGTCGTAGATCACCACGTCTGCGTCGGCGCCGGGGGCGATGGTGCCCTTCTTCGGGTACATGCCGAACATGCGGGCCGGGGTGGCGCAGGCGATCTCGATCCAGCGGCGGCGCGAGATGTGGCCGTCCACCACGGCCTGGTGGAGGAGGTCCATGCGGTTCTCCACGCCCGGCATGCCGTTCGGGATCTTGGAGAAGTCGCCCCGGCCCAGCTCCTTCTGGCCCGAGAAGCAGAACGGGCAGTGGTCGGTGGAGACCACCTGGAGGTCGTTGGTGCGCAGGCCCCGCCAGAGGGCGGCCTGGTGCTCGCGGGGCCGCAGCGGGGTGCTGCATACGTACTTGGCGCCCTCGAAGTCCGGCTCGGCGAGGTTGTCGGTGGACAGGAAGAGGTACTGCGGGCAGGTCTCGCCGAAGACGTTCAGCCCCTCGTCGCGGGCGCGTGTCAGCTCGGCCACCGCCTCCTGCGCCGAGACGTGCACCACGTACAGGGGCGCGCCGGCGACCTGGGCCAGCTTGATCGCGCGGTGGGTGGCCTCGGCCTCCAGCAGGGCCTTGCGGACCTCGCCGTGGTAGCGGGGGTCGGTCTCGCCGCGCGCCAGGGCCTGCTCGACCAGGACGTCGATGGCGATGCCGTTCTCGGCGTGCATCATGATCAGCCCGCCGTTCTCGGCGGCCCTCTGCATGGCGCGGAGGATCTGTCCGTCGTCGGAGTAGAAGACGCCGGGGTAGGCCATGAACTGCTTGAACGAGGTCACGCCCTCCTCGACCAGCAGGTCCATCTCCTTGAGCGTCTCCTGGTTCACATCGGAGACGATCATGTGGAAGCCGTAGTCGATGGCGCAGTTGCCCTCGGCCTTCTGGTGCCAGGCGTCCAGGCCCTCGCGCAGGGTGCCGCCGACGTTCTGGATGGCGAAGTCCACGATGGTGGTCGTGCCGCCCCAGGCGGCGGCGCGGGTGCCGGTCTCGAAGGTGTCGGCCGCGTAGGTGCCGCCGAACGGCATCTCCATGTGGGTGTGGCCGTCGACGCCGCCGGGGATGACGTACTTCCCCGTCGCGTCGATGACGGTTTCCGCGCTGAAGGCTTCGGCGGCGGGGGTGCCGGTTGCCGCCAGGGCGGCGATACGGCCGTCCTCGATGAGTACGTCGGCGTGGATCTCGTCGGAGGCGGTGATGAGGAGGCCGTTCCGGATTAGCGTGCGGCGGGACATGGGGTCCTCTCCTGGTAGGTCCGCTGCGGGTCGTGTGTGGCTTGTCGCGCAGTTCCCCGCGCCCCTGTTCTGCTTGCCGTCCGCCTTTACGGCGCCGTCAGCGGCGTGTACGCGTTCGGCTCACGGTCGCGGTAGAACTGCCAGCGGTCGCGGACCTCGCGCAGCTTGGCCATGTCGAGGTCGCGGACGACCAGTTCGGTCTCCTTGTCGCTCGCCACCTCGCCGACGAACTGGGCTTCGGGGTCCACGAAGTACGTGGTGCCGTAGAAGTCGTTGTCGCCCAGGTCCTCGACGCCGACCCGGTTGATGGCGCCGACGAAGTACTCGTTGGCGACGGCCGCCGCCGGCTGCTCCAGCTGCCAGAGGTAGCGGGAGAGTCCGCGCGAGGTGGCCGAGGGGTTGAAGACGATCTCGGCACCGGCCAGGCCCAACGCCCGCCAGCCTTCCGGGAAGTGGCGGTCGTAGCAGATGTAGACGCCGATCCGGCCGACGGCGGTGTCGAAGACGGGCCAGCCGCTGTTGCCGGGACGGAAGTAGAACTTCTCCCAGAAGCCCTGGACCTGGGGGATGTGGGTCTTGCGGTACTTGCCGAGGTAGGAGCCGTCCGCGTCGATCACGGCTGCGGTGTTGTAGAGGACGCCGGGCTGCTCCTCCTCGTACATGGGCAGCACCAGGACGATGCCCAGTTCCTTCGCCAGCGCCTGGAAGCGGCGGACGGTGGGGCCCTCGGGGATCTGCTCGGCGTACTCGTAGAACGCCTTGTCCTGCACCTGGCAGAAGTAGGGGCCGTAGAACAGCTCCTGGAAGCAGAGCACTTGGGCGCCCTGGGCGGCGGCGTCGCGGGCCGCCTGCTCGTGCACCTGGATCATGGACTCCTTGTCGCCCGTCCAGGCCGTCTGGAAGAGGGCGGCGCGGATCACTCGGCTCATCGGGACCTCCGGGTCGCTCGGTGTGCGGGGGCGGGCGTCGGAAGCTCCGCCGTCCGCCCCAGAACCCTAGGAAGGTTGCGCGGCCGGTTTGAGTGGCAGCGTGTCACGTCTGCGGGGTGCGGGCGTGGCACCGTGTCACGTCTTGCCATGGCCATGTTTCACCGCCGTTTTCGCAGGTCGTGGCATGTTTCAGCCCTGTTGCGCGTCGTGCGCGAGGAGTGCGATGTGCACGGAGGCCGCCTGTTCGAAGTCGTCCAGGTCGATCCCGAGCCGCGCCTGTATGGCCTCCAGCCGGCGGTACAGCGCGGGGCGGGAGACGTGGTGGAGCTGAGCGGTGCGGGACTTGTTGCGGCCGGTCGCCAGGTAGGTGCGCAGCACGTCCAGCAGCTCGCCCTCGCCGCCACAGAGCAGGCCGTCCAGCTCGCGTTCGGCGAAGGACTGCACCTGGGGGTCGTCGCGCAGCAGCCGGATCAGCCCGCGCAGGTGCACGTCCCGCAGCCGGACCACGGCCGGCCGGTCCAGGGCGGCCCCGGCGACCGCG
>NZ_WWKH01001028.1:0-5673 GCF_009865595.1 Streptomyces sp. SID1328
GAGACCCCCCGCAGCCCCGGTCACCGCGCCCACTCCCGTCCCCGGCCGGGCCCTTCCGCCAAGGTCGCCGTACCGGTGCTGTTACTGGCGCTGGTCTGTTATGCCGTCGGCTTCTGGGCCCTGACCCGCGTCTGAGACCGCCGAGCAGCATCCGGGCCGCCCAGCGGCCTGCCTTACGACTGCCGGCGTTGGCTCCAGGGCCCGGACCCCACTCCAGACCGCCGAGCCAGCAGCGTCCACGCCCCCAGCCCCAGCAGCAGCGCCGTCCCGCCGCCAAGCCCGCCGTACGCCAGCACCCGCATCGTCGGATCACCGCCCGCGGTGCCCCCGGTGCCCCCGCTCGGAGCCGGCCCCCAGTCGCCCGTGCTCACAGAGAAGAGATCCGTCGGCTCGGTGCGCCCCCGGTACTTCGGGCCGGCGTGGGCAGTCCCGTTCAGCCGGACTCTGAGCGTCACGCCGAAGGGGCCCGTGCCGAAGGAGTCCGCCAGGCGTTCGCTGAGGTGGACGACCAGGTAGTAGTCCCCCGCGAACCGCACCCCGTTCTCCCCGCTCGGCACCGCGTAACGGTTGGCGTACTCCACCGGCGGGACCGGGGCGAGGGACACCGCGCGGCGGGTGCCGGTGTAGCCGAGGGCCGCGTCGTCGACGGGGGCGCGGGCCGGGTTGAGCAGGGAGAGGGTGAGGGCACCGCCGACGTAGCCGTGGCCGGTGGCGGCAGACAGTTCGGCGCCGGCGTGCACCTGGCGCCCCCAGTCGACCGGCACCCTGTAGAAGGCGGTGTCGCCGGGGGCCAGGCGGGTGCGCCAGACGCCCTGGCCGAGCAGACGGGCGGAGGAGAAGCCCTCACCTCCCCTTCTCTCGCGCGGGGCGTCGCCGGGCGGCTGGGGCGTGGCGGAGTTC
The DNA here is from genome assembly GCF_009865595.1 of Streptomyces sp. SID1328. Lineage (NCBI taxonomy): Bacteria > Bacillati > Actinomycetota > Actinomycetes > Kitasatosporales > Streptomycetaceae > Streptomyces > Streptomyces sp. SID1328. The sequence goes on from NZ_WWKH01001028.1 coordinate 901, forward strand.
CAGGCACCAGGCGGCGTGGTGGGGCCGGTGGCGGCGAGACCCGGTTCGGTGGCGGGGGCCAGCTCGAGGTCCCAGCGGCCGGGATCGGAGTTCTTGGCGTCCAGCCGCTCCACCAGCAGGTAGTACACGGCCGCGCTCTGGCACAGCGACTTGCCGGTGTCCCGCTGGCCGACGGCCGTGACGGGACGGGGGCTGAGTCCGGCGCCGAAGGACGCGGAGGAGTAGAAGCAGGGGTTGCCGTCGGCGTCCTGGAGCGAGACCCGTATGCCGTCCGTGGCGGCGACGGTCGCGCCGCGCGGGGGTACGACGGTGACGGGGACGTAGGCGTTCGCCGTGGCGGTGAGGGGGAGCCGGTAGTAGAGCCGGCCGTGCGCGGGGAGCGAGCTGCGGTAGGTGTGGCCGGGCACGAGCGTCCGGGCCCCGGCGGTGTCCGGAGACCCGGCGAGGTTCTCGGCGCCCGGCGTGAAGGCGTACCCGTCCGGGGCGGCCACCGCGGGTGTGCCGGCCAGAGCCCACACCACGGCTCCCGCGCACAGCCCCCGTACCGCGTTCCGCAACCCCCGCCGCATCAGCCGCCCCCTGCCCCTAGGTCACCGCGCCGGGGCCCATCCTGCCCGGTACCGCTTGCGCCATCAGGGTTTTCGCGCGGCCGTCCGAAACACCGGGGCTCTCAGGGACGAGGCGTACCTCACGTTCCGGGGTCCGGCAACACAGAACCCCGGCCGCTCGAGCGACCGGGGTTCGTTCAGACCGTGGTGCCGGGGTTTCAGGAACCGGTGGGCACGGAGTCGGTGGCCTCCGTCCACAGGTCCTGCTCGGCGCGATCCGCCTGGATCTGGCGGTACACAAGGAGACCGCCGATGGCGGCCAGTGCGACCAGGAGCAGCTTCTTCACCGCGCGACCTCGTCTTTCGTTGACGTAGGGGACCTCTGGCGCCCGACTATACACACCGACCGAGACCGATCGGTGACCTGCGCCGGGCCCCCAACTCCCGTCTCCCGGCGGCCCCGAGCCGTTGCGATCGGAGGGTGATCACACCCGCACAGAGGGTGGTGTTCCTCCCCTTTAGGGACAGCTGCAGGGGTTTTCCGCCACCTTGCACCCATCCGAGTGGTGTTCATCTGAACATCGACGCGCCACGGGCGTCGGTCCACCACTTCGCCGCCCACATACACATCATGAGGAAAGTACGCAAATCGCCCAACCTGAAAGTGAGGGGCCATGGCCAGGAACAAGGTCATGACGCTGTGGACCGCCATCGTCACCGCCTTCCTCGCGCTGTGCACGGCGCTCGGACTCGTCACCGCGACCGCCCCGGTCGCCTCGGCCAAGACCGAGAGCCCGAGTCACGGCAGCACGGAGCACAGCGCACCGGAGGCACCGGCGGCCGCCGGCCACCAGATCTGGCCACAAGCCAGGTCCCTGCCCCCCACGATGAAGCAGCGCATCCGGGCCGAGGCCCACGGGAAGTCCCCCAACTGCCGGCACCGCTCACTGGCCGGACGGGAAGCGGGCGTCCTCGCCCCGCACCGCGTGAACCCCCCTGATCGCACCGAGACCACGCACCGGCAGGAGAGCACCGAGCAGTACGCGTCCCACCTGGACTGCTGAGACCGCCGAGCCCCACGGCAGGCATCCAGTACCGCGGACGTCTCGACACACTGGCGACTTGCGTACCCGACCGTCGACACGGAACGCCCCCCGGCCACCGGCCTGGGGGCCCGCACCGCGTCCGCCTCATTCCCCCAGCAGCACGGCCTGCGAGGGACACCTCTCCACGATCTCGCGCACCAGCGGATCGTCTCCGGAATCTTCCCGGCCGGGCCTGACCACGCCGTACCCCTCGACGAAGTCGAAGACCTCGGGAGCGCGGTACGCGCACTCGGCCGAGCCGTAACAGACCTCGCGGTCCACGGACACCTTCATGCGTCCTCCCCTGCTCGCACGGGCGACCCCGGACCCCTCGACGGCCCGCGCCCACGACGTCCCTGCCCCGGAGATACGCGCCCGAACCGGTCGCGCCACCGCCCGTCCGGCACCGGTCCCTCCCCTCGTGGGGACCGGTACCGAACGGAGCGGGGGGTCTTCGTCCCGAGCCGTGCCGGTGTGCCCGGCACGGTGGGTCCGTGGATCTCGTGGCGTCCCGCCACGCCGTTGGCCGCTCCCGGTGAACTTTGACCGAGAACGTTCGGCGCCGGGCGGGACCCGTTCGCGGACCGGGCCGGTGGCCTGTCCGGACGGTGTGTGACAGCTCCGCTACCGCGATGCGATCCTGCCATCTGTGGCAACCGGCGAGGAGGTCCGGACTGCGGAACCAGGGCTTTCCCGCAGGTCAGCCGTATAGGGTGAGTTTTCCGGTCCGGACGCATCAGATGGGGGAAGTGAGGGGTGGGACCTTGGGTTCCGACTCAGGGGCACGCACAGCCTTCGCCGAACGCCTCGCCCTGCTGTACCGGGAAGCCGGGAATCCGCCCCTGAAAAGCGTCTCGGAGGCGGTCGTCCGGCTCCAGCGGGTGGACGAGCGGGGCCGTCCGGTACGGGTCTCCGCGCAGCGCATCAGCGACTGGCGGCGGGCCAAGAACGCGCCCGCCCAGTTCGCCGCCCTGGCCGCCGTCCTGCAGATCCTCATCCCCGAGGCCCGCCGCGCCAGCCCCACCCCGGTCTCCAGCGGCCTGTACGACCTGGCCCAGTGGCAGCGGCTGTGGGAACGTGCCCTGGCCGACCCGGTCGGCGAGCGCCCCGAGGGCCCCGCGGCCGAACCCCCTCCCGCCGACTCGCCGGTGTGCCCGTACCGGGGCCTCGCCTCCTACCGGCAGCAGGACGCCCGCTGGTTCTTCGGCCGGGAGCGGGGCACGGAGGCGCTGGTGGCCCAGTTGCGGGCCGCCGAGCGCGGCGGGGGACTGGTGATGCTGGTCGGTGCCTCGGGCGCCGGGAAGTCCTCCCTCCTCAACGCCGGCCTGGTGCCCGCCCTGGAGGAGGAGGGCGCGCACACGGTCCTCCAGCTCGTGCCGGGCGCCGATCCGCTGGGGGAACTGACCCGCCTGGTGCCGGCCCTCGCCCCGCTCGCCGCCGAGGCGCGGGCCGCCGGGGAGGGGGACCGGAGCCCGGCCGCCGGGGCGATACGGGAAGCGGTCACCGAGTGGGCCCTCGACCGGCGGCCACCGGGCACCGTCACCATCCCCGGCCCCCGCTCCTCACCCGAGTCCCCGGCGCCCGCGGCCCGCAGGACGGCCCGGCCGGTGCTGATCGTGGACCAGTTCGAGGAGACCTTCACCCTCTGCCCGAGCGAGGCCGGCCGCCGGGCCTTCGTCCAGTTCCTGCACGCCGCCTGCACCCCCGGTCCTGCCGGCCCCGCCCCCGTCCAGGTCGTCCTCGGCATCCGCGCCGACTTCTACGAGGAGTGCCTCGGCTACCCCGAACTCGCCGACGCCCTCCAGCACCGGCACATGGTGCTCGGCCCGCTGACCACCGCCGAACTGCGCGAGGCGGTGACCGGACCGGCGCGGGCGGTGGGGCTGGAGCTGGAGGCGGGCCTGACCGAGCTGATCGTCCGCGAGGTCAGCGCCGACGGCCCGCGCGGCGCCCATGACGCGGGCGTGCTCCCGCTGCTCTCCCACGCCCTGCTCGCCACCTGGCAGCGCCGCAGGGCCGGCCGGCTGACCGTGGCCGGGTACCGGTCGGCGGGCGGCATCCAGGGCGCGGTCGCGGCTACCGCCGAGCGCGCCTGGTCCGGGCTCGACCCGGCCGCCCGCACCGCCGCACGGCTGCTCCTGCTGCGCCTGGTCCGGCTCGGCGAGGACACCCAGGCCACCCGCAGGCGCGGCACCCGGCGCCAGTTGGCAGCCGAGTCCACGGACCCGGACAAGACCGAGGAGTCGCTGGAGGCGCTGGTACGCGCCCGGCTGGTCACCCTCGACGCGGAGACCGTGGAGATCACCCACGAGGCGCTGCTGCACGCCTGGCCCCGGCTGCGGCACTGGATCGACGACAACCGGGGCGACCATCTGCTGCGCCAGCGGCTGGAGGAGGACGGCCGGGCCTGGGAGGACTCCGAGCGCGACAGCTCCCTGCTGTACCGGGGCTCCCGTCTCGAGCAGGCGCGCGGCTGGGCGGAGACGGCCGGGGACACCTATCTGACGCGGGGCGCCCTGGACTTCCTGGCCGCCTCGGTACGGCTGCGCAAGCGCACGGTGCTGATCAGCAGGGCCGCGGTGGCCGCGCTCACCGTGCTGGCGGTGCTCGCTGCGGGGGCCGCGGTGGTGGCCTGGCAGCAGCGGAACGACGCGGTGTTCGAGCAGGTCCTCGCGGAGGCCGACCGGGTCCAGCACACCGACCCCTCGCTCGCGGCGGGCCTCGACCTGGTCGCGCACCGGCTGCGCCCGGACGACGAGGGCGCCTACAGCAGGCTGATCTCCATCGTGAACGCCCCGCTGGCCACCCCGCTCACCGGTCACACCGGCGCCGTCTACCTGACCTCCTTCAGCCCCGACGGCAAGGTCCTCGCCACCGCCAGCTACGACCGCACCGTCCGCCTGTGGAACGTCGCCGACCGGGGGAACCCCAAGCCGCTGGGCGCCCCGCTGCACGGGCACCGGTCCTGGGTGAGCAGCGCGGTGTTCAGCCCGGACGGGCACACCCTGGCCAGCGCGGGCGACGACGGCACGATCCACCTCTGGGACGTCACCGACCCCGCTCACCCGAAGTCCCTGGGGGAGCCCCTCACGGGCCACGACGGCACGATCTACCTGGTCCCTGGAACATCATGCAGGACG
>NZ_WWKH01001029.1:0-7875 GCF_009865595.1 Streptomyces sp. SID1328
ACGAAGTTCGATCCACCCGCCCACTCTGCGCACCCCTTCGCCCGCCTTCCACCACCGACGTGCCGCCATGCCCCGCACGAGTGATCTCTCGCCCCGTGGGGAGGGCGTGGCGCGGACGCGGGGTGACGCCGTGCGGCCGTAGCCGGCCGGCGATGCCGCTGCGGTCCCTCCACGGCATCGCCGGCCGGCTACGGCCGTATGCTGCCGAGGACGAGCACGCGGAACAGCGGTAGGGAGTACCCAGGTGAAGGTCGGCTGCATCGGACTCGGCGACATCGCGCGGAAGGCGTATCTGCCGGTCCTCGGCACACAGCCCGGCCTCGACCTCCACCTCCAGACCCGCACCCCCGCCACCCTCGCCGCCGTGGGCGACTCGCTGCACCTGCCCGCCGGGCAGCGGCACGAGACGCTGGACTCGCTGCTGGACGCCGGGCTCGACGCGGCCTTCGTGCACGCGCCCACCGCCGTCCACCCGGAGATCGTCACCCGGCTCCTGGAAGCGGGCGTCCCCACGTACGTCGACAAGCCGCTCGCCTACGAACTCACCGACTCCCAGAAGCTGGTGGAGCTGGCCGAGCGCCGGGACGTGCCGCTCTTCGTCGGCTTCAACCGGCGTTACGCCCCCGCCTACGCGCAGGTCCTGGAGCACCCACGCGACCTGATCCTGCTCCAGAAGAACCGGGTCGGCCTCCCCGAGGAACCACGCTCGATGATCCTGGACGACTTCATCCACGTCGTCGACACCCTGCGCTTCCTGGTCCCCGGCCCGGTGGACGACGTCACGGTGCGGGTCCGTACCGAGGACGGGCTGCTCCACCACGTCGTGCTCCAGCTCTCCGGGGACGGCTTCACCGCGCTCGGCGTGATGAACCGGCTCAGCGGCTCGGCCGAGGAGATCCTGGAGGTCTCCGGGCAGGACACCAAGCGCCAGGTGATCAACCTCGCCGAGGTGATCGACCACAAGGGCCAGCCCACCGTGCGCCGCCGGGGCGACTGGGTGCCGGTGTCCAGGCAGCGCGGCATCGAGGGCGCCGTCCTCACCTTCCTCGACGCCGTCCGCGCGGGCGAACCGGTCAGCGCACGGGACGCGCTGGCGACTCACGAGCTGTGCGAGCGCGTGGTACGAGCGGCTCAGGACCCGTCCGGCGCGGCCTGAGCGTCCGCACGCCCTCCGTCACACCGAGCACCGCCAGCACCAGCAGCGCGCCGTCCACCGGCCAGTCGCCGTGCCGGACGTACGGGGTGACGCCGTGCGCCAGCGGTACGTCGTACACGTGGGCGGCGCTCGCGCCGGTGCCGAGCCGGGGGCCGACGCGTTCGCCGTCGGGGCCGTAGACCGCCGAGACGCCGGTCAGGGTGGCGTGCACCATGGGGCGGCCGGTCTCGGCGGCCCGCAGCGCGGCCAGCGAGGCATGCTGCTCGGGGGCCCAGCTGTGCTGGAAGGACGAGGTGGCGGACTGGCCGAGGAGTATGTCGGCGCCGTCCTCGGTGAGGTGGCGGCCCATGTCGGGGAAGGCGGTCTCGAAGCAGACCAGCGGGCCGACGCGCAGGCGCCCCGCGTCCATCACGACCTGCTCCGTGCCCCGGTGCCGGTCCTCGCCCGCCGCCTTGCCGACCGAGGTGGCCCAGCCGAGCAGGGCGCGGGCCGGTATGTACTCGCCGAACGGGACCAGCCGCATCTTGTCGTACCGGTCACCGGTGGGGCCGTCCGGGCCGATCAGGACCGAACTCTTGTAGATGCCGGGGCGATCCGAGCGGCGGGCGTCGACGTTCACCAGGATCTCGGCGCCGGTCTGCCGGGACAGGGCGGCGATCCTGCGGGCCAGGCCGGGGCGGTCACCGAGGTCGTGGCCGACGCTGCTCTCGCCCCAGACGATCAGGTCCACGTCCCGGCCCGCCAAGTGCCGGGTCAGCGTCTCCTCCCGTGCGAACCGCTGCTCCGGGCCGTCGTACACGCCGGGCTGGACCACCGCGATCCGCGCCCGTCCGTCCACGTCGGCGCGCGGGGCCCAGGCGTACGCGGCGCTCGTCGCGGCGGCGGTGGCGAGCAGGGAGGCCACGGCGGGGACGCGGGAGGTGGGGACCGAAATCAGCACCGCGAGCGCCACGTTGACGGCGACCACCAGGAAGCTGAGCAGCCAGACCCCGCCCACCGAGGCGAGGCGGAGCGCGGGGCCGACCTGCCACTGGGTGGAGCCGAGCATGCCCCAGGGGCCGCCGAGACCCTGCCAGGAACGGACCAGTTCCACCGCCAGCCACGCGGAGGGCAGGACGAGCAGGGCGGCCGAGGCGCGGGCGGGGGAGGGGGTGCCGCCCAGGAAACGGCGCACCAGCCGGCCCCAGGGGGCCCACAGCGCGCCCAGTAGCGCGGCTATCAGGAAGATGAACACATGCAGGCTCGGCAGCAGCCAGTGGTGCACGGCCACCATGAACCCGAGCCCGCCGCACCAGCCGTCGAGCGCGGCCCGGCGTCCGGTCGGCGCGGTACGGGCCAGCGCGATCCAGGGGACGAGGGCGACGTAGGCGAACCACCACAGCGCGGGCGCCGGGAACGCGAGCACGGGCAGCGCGCCCGCCAGGACGGCTGCGCCGGAGCGGGGCCAGGGGGAGTCCAGTATCCGGCCGACCGACCTCGTGTTCCTCATCCGGAGTCTCCCTCCCCAGGGCTCTCAACCCAGTGTGCGCGTCTCGCGCGATCTACGACAGGGGATATCGGGTGGCAGAGTGGGCTCCGGGTGGCCGGATCTGGAGAGGCCCACCACGATCACGGTGCCAGGCGTACCGGCCCGAGATCGGGTCCCGGCGGCCCGCGAGGGTCGCTTCCCCGCCGCAGGGAGCCGGTCCCGGATGACGTGGGTCATCACGCAGTGTTCACAGACCTGTGCTGCCATGTGACCTGTGGGTGACGTCGGCGGTTGTGCCCGGATTGCCGGTCAGGGACGCAGGTGGGCCAGGAGTTCCGTACTGGCGGGGTATCCCTGCTCCTGGGGCAGCAGTCGGGTGGCTGAGTCCAATTCGCCGTCCCCGACGAGTGCGTGGATCTTGTGGGCGAGCGGGGTCACGTCGCTGATGGACACGATCCACTCGTCCGCGTAACGCGACGATGCCTGACCCGAGAGCCCCAGTTGCAGCGAGCGGTGTGGCCGGGGACGCAGGTGCAGATCGCGTTCGGGGTCCCACTGGACACGAGCCGGTGCGCGCTTGAGGTCACGCTGCCAGGTGTCGCGATCGGGATGCAGTTCGCGAACGTAACTCGACAGGCAGGCATGGCGCAGCGCCCAGTCGAAGCCGTCGCGGGTGATCTCGACGGCGAGGACGGTCTCCTGCCCCTCCTTCATGCCCCAGCCGGAGCGGTACATCATCCACATGAAACTGGGTTTGATCCACGTCATGCGGCCACGCTTCCACGCGGCGGGAAAACGGCCGTCTCGGACGGCGGGCAGTCCGATCTCAGGGGAGTACGCCTGGTAGACGGTAATCGTGGACGCCGTGTGGAGCGCGCGGATCCTGCGGAGCGGTTCTTCCATGGCGTACAGCGTGGGCTCGGTCAGCTCAGGTGACCACCGATTTTCGACCCGTTGCTCGATCCGACGGAGCACGCCGGCCGCAAAGACCCAGAGCACACCACAAGCTGACTCAGCCACTGCCGAAGGAGGCCGGTTACTCGGTGCGCTGTCGACCTCACATGAGTGGGGTCCTGGATGGAGGGATACAGGGGGAGAAGTCTCCCCGCTGATCCAGTGCTCGAGGCAGGAGCCGCCGAGGACCCGGCTCGACACTGGGTCCTCTGCGGCTCTGTGGTTCAGTCGGTGCCGTCGCCGCACCTGGGCTCGGCGAGCCTGTGCTGCCGAGCCGTTCGTGTCCGCGGGGACGGCTGGGTGCCGTCCTTGGCGACCGGCTGGAAGTAGTGGTCCAGCGCCCAGGCGGCCACGCGGGTGCCGGCCCGGCAGCCGACTACGTCCGCCGTGCGGGAGTGGACGCCGCCCCACACCCGCGCGTCGACGACCTCTCGGTTGAGGTCGTCGGCGGACCCGTAGAACCGCGTGGTGCCGGTGACCTCGGAGGGGACGTGGAGGTCGAGGTGCGAGGTGCGGAGGACGCCGGTCAGGGCGCGTGCCACGGCGGCGGCGACGGTCGTATGGCCGGCGATGTAGTCCGGGTGTGGTGGGGTGAGGAGCAGCGGCTCCCAGGCCGGGTCCGCCGTCGTCGCGGGGTTGCCGTCGGTGTCGGCGAGGCGGATGGCGGTGATCGGCCGCCAGGTGCCGTAGTGGAGCTTGGCGTCCCATGCCGTGACGACGGCGTCGGTCGCCGACGCGTTCACCGCGGCGAACAGCCGGGCCGTCTCGGCGATGCCGAGCCGGTGCCGGGCGGCGTGGTCCCGTACGGCGATCTGGACCTGTTCGACCAGGTTGCCGCTGAAGAAGAGGGCGGTCTCGGTCTGCTGCGCGCTCCTGCCCGAGCCGGTCTTCACGCCCATGGTCTTCAGCTCCTGGACATCCTCGGCGTAAGCGGCCGAGGGGAGGGCGGGTGGCTTGCCGGGCCGGAACTGCTGCGGGGAGGCGAGCAGGAGGGGGCGGAGCCTGGCGAGCCAGGTGTCGATGAAGGGCTGGAACGCGGGCGGGGTGGGCCGCCAGACCCCGGGTGCCGGGGAAGCGGTGAACGGAACGTCCGCGAACCTTCCGTCCCCTTCCCGGAGTTGGATGATGCGGGCGGCGGCGCGCTTTCCGTAGTCCACGCCCTGGTCTCTGGTATGACTGGCCGGAAGAGCGGCGAGCGAGTCCGCGTAGGCGGTGTCGAGCCGCTCCTTGAAGGCGGGGAAGTAAGTGAGCAGCACGTCGTGGGCCGCGGTGGCGGCGGCCGCCGCGGAGGATGCCTTGGCCGGACCGCGCTCGTGCCATTTGTACAGGGCGTAGCCGCCTTCGATCCCCACCACGGCGTTGTACACGGCGACGGAGACGAATCCCTCCCAGATCGCTGCCTGCCCGGAGGGGCGTGGGCCGAGACTGGTCTTGATCGTGTCGGTGGCGATGGCGTTCCACTCGCGGACCACGGCTGCCGGGTCCGCCGCGGTCCGGGTGTGCGCCTCGGGGGGACTTGTCGCGGCGGTGAGCGTCACGAGGGCGATCGCCGCGACGGCACAGATGAATCCCCGGGCAGGGGAACGCGGAGGAGCGGGAAGAGGGGGCTCTTGATGCACAGCGTGCTCCCTAGAGTCGAGTGCCCAAGGCATAGCAACGGCCTACTTGGTGGGCAAGACAACTCGCCGCGAACCGGACAGGTCTACGGCGCCCTGGAACGCCTCACCGCCCGCTGTGGGGAGATCACCGCCGGACAGCCCCTGCATCCGCCCCGGGCCCCGGCGAACCGCGCTTCCCTCGTTACCCGAGAGCTCCTCATTGCAGCCTGTCGACCTGCTCTGTGACCGTCCGTCGAATCCTCGCCACGAATCTCGGCTCGTGCCCGACGACGGCCAACATCCGACCGCGACCTTCGACCGCATCCGCACCGCCCTGCGCACCCTCACCCCGGACACCGCGTCAGCCCCAAGCAGGCCGGTCCGACTCCTCACCGGAGAGGTGGCCGCGCGGTACGCGGACGGCATCCGGGACGTGACCCCGCTGGCCCGGCAGAGCCATGAGGCGGTCCGGGCCGGCCGGACGGAGGAAGCGGGCACCCTGCTGCCCGAGGAGTCGCCCTACCCCGTGCCGGAGGGGCTGCTGACTCACCTGGGCGCGTAGATCACCGGGGCGGGATGCTCGCACTACCCTGGCGACCATGATTCGCGCTGCGGTCTTCGATGTCGGTGAGTGTCTGGTGGACGAGACGACGGAGTACGGGACCTGGGCCGACTGGCTGGGCGTACCCCGGCACACCTTCTCGGCGGCGTTCGGCGCGGTGGTGGCCCAGGGGCGGGATCATCGCGAGGTGTTCGAGGAGTTCCGGCCCGGCTTCGACCTCGCGGCGGAGCGGGAGCGGCGGGCCGACGCCGGGATGCCGGAGGCGTTCGGCGAGTCCGACGTGTACGACGACGTCCGCGACACCCTGGCCGCCCTCCGCGCGGACGGCCTCTGGCTCGGCATCGCCGGCAACCAGGACGCCCACGCCGCCCGCCTCCTGCGCGAACTCTTCGCCACGGACGTCGACCTGATCGGCACCATGGCCGACTGGGGCACCGCCAAGCCCGACCCGGCCTTCTTCGCCCGCCTGACCTCCCTGGTCCCCGCGGAACCGGACGAGATCCTCTACGTCGGCGACCGCCTCGACAACGACATCCGCCCCGCGGCAGCGGCCGGCCTCCACACAGCCCTCCTCCACCGCGGCCCCTGGGCCAGACTGACCTGGCCCACGAAGGACGCCCACCGCCTCCCCCTGTTCCGCATCGAGAGCCTGCTGGAACTGTCGGGCCTCATCAGGGAGTTCAACAGGTCGGCATGAAGGGGGATCAGCCCGCCGACTCCGCCGCGTGCGGGCTCAGGACGCCCGCGGTGACCAGGGCGATGATGACGATGCCCAGCGTCACTCGGTAGTAGACGAAGGGCATGAAGCTCTTGTTGGAGATCCACTTCATGAACCAGGCGATCACCGCGTAGCCGGAGGCGAAGGCGATGACCGTGGCGAAGAGGGTCGGGCCCCAGGCGACCTCGCTGTTCTCGCCCAGGGAGTCCTTGACCTCGAAGACGCCGGAGGCGAGGACGGCGGGGATGGCGAGGAGGAAGGAGTAGCGGGCGGCGGCTTCGCGCTTGTAGCCCATGAAGAGGCCGCCGCTGATGGTGGCGCCGGAGCGGGAGACGCCGGGGATGAGGGCGCACGCCTGGCACAGGCCGAAGATCAGGCCGTCGCGGATGCCGAGGTCCTTCAGGGTCTTGCGCTGCTTGGGGCTGCGGTGCCGGCCGCCGGACTCGTCGCGGGCCGCCAGCCGGTCCGCGATTCCTATGATCACGCCGACCACGATCAGCATGGTCGCGGTGATCCGCAGGTCGCGGAACGGCCCCTCGATCTGGTCCTTCAGGGTCACGCCGAGCACGCCGATCGGGATCGAGCCGACGATCACCAGCCAGCCCATCTGCGCGTCGTGGTCGCCCCGCATCGACTTGTCGAACAGCGAGCGGAACCAGGACGAGATGATCCGCCCGATGTCCTTGCGGAAGTAGATGAGGACCGCCGCCTCCGTACCGATCTGCGTGATCGCGGTGAAGGCCGCGCCGGGGTCGTGCCATCCGGAGAAGGCCGCGGTCAGCCGCAGGTGCGCGCTGGAGGAGACGGGCAGGAACTCGGTGAGCCCCTGGACGAGTCCGAGGACGAGCGATTCAAACCAAGACATGGAGGTGTGGCGTCCAAGCGCTGGGGAGCGTAGGGGTGATCATGCGACGCAGGGCAGCGTAGCGGGCGCCGATGGCAAAGCCTTCACAGGGGGTTGGTCATGCGATGGTCATGAACGCCGGTGGGCCGGGGGGTTCACCAGGGAGGTCCCGGCGCCGGCGTCAACGTGCGCGCAGATGGTGGCGCTTGCGCCAGGCCAGCGCCGTACCCGCCAGTGCGGGCAGCCCGATCACGGCCAGCGCGATCAGGAAGGCGGGGGAGGTGGGCGCGGAGGCACGGGCCCCGGCGACGGCGTACGCGGCCGTGTTGGGGATCGAGCCGAGCGCCGTGGCGACCAGGAACGGCAGCGTGCGCATCCGGGAGACGGCCGCGCAGTAGTTGGCCGCCCAGAACGGCACCCCCGGGAACAGCCGGGCCGCCAGCATCGAGCGGAACCCGTGCCGGCTGAGCTGCCCGTCGGCCGCCTTCAGCCAGCGCCCGCGCAGCAGCGGCCGGAGGGCGTCCTGCCCCAGTGCCCGCCCGAGCCCGAACGCCAGCCCGGCGCCCAGCACCGTG
>NZ_WWKH01000104.1:0-23442 GCF_009865595.1 Streptomyces sp. SID1328
GGGCGGGCCGCGCGGGCCTCCGCGCGGCCGAGGCGCCCCTCGGGGACCACGCGGCGCAGGCCGCGCAGCCGCCGTGCACGGTCGGTCATTCGCGTCCCATGTCCCGGTGCACGACCACCGTCTCCACGCCCTCCGCCGCGAGGCGCGCCGCGAGCTTCTCCGACATGGCGACCGAGCGGTGCTTGCCGCCGGTACAGCCGATGGCGATGGTCACGTACCGCTTGCCCTCGCGGCGGTAGCCGGCCGCGATCAGCCGGAGCAGCTCGGCGTACCGGTCGAGGAACTCCTTGGCGCCGGGCTGGTTGAAGACGTAGGAGGCGACCTCCTCGTTGACCCCGGTGAAGGGGCGCAGCTCCGGGACCCAGTGCGGATTGGGCAGGAACCGCATGTCCGCGACCAGGTCGGCGTCGACCGGGAGGCCGTACTTGAAACCGAAGGACATCACGGTGGCCCGCAGCTCGGGCTCCTCCTCGCCCGCGAACTGGGCGTCCATCTTGGCGCGCAGCTCGTGCACGTTGAGGCTGGAGGTGTCGATGACCAGGTCGGCGTCGCCGCGCAGCTCGCGCAGCAGTTCCCGCTCGGCGGCGATGCCGTCGACGATGCGGCCGTCGCCCTGGAGGGGATGCGGGCGGCGCACCGACTCGAAGCGGCGCACCAGGGCGTCCTCGGAGGACTCCAGGAAGACGATGCGCCGGGTGACGCCCCGGCTGTCGAGGTCGGCGAGGGACTCACGGAGGTTGTCGAAGAAGCGGCGGCCGCGCACGTCCACCACGACCGCGATCCGCGCCACGTTCCCCTGCGAGCGGGCGCCCAGCTCCACCATGGTGGGGATCAGGGCGGGCGGCAGGTTGTCGACGACGAACCAGCCGAGGTCCTCCAGGCACTTCGCGGCCGTCGAGCGGCCGGCTCCGGACATGCCGGAGATGATCACCAGCTCGGGGATGGGCGCATCGTTGGCCGCTGCCGGCGTGACGTCCTGACTCACCTGTGCTCCGTTGTCCTGTTCCGCCGCGCCTGGCGGGCTGTCGTCCGTCGCCGCGTGTGCGCGGTCCCGCTCGGCCGTGGGCCGTGCCTCGTGCTCGGTCATGTCTCCTGCCCCCGTCGGTCGTCCGGGAGGCCCGCGCTCACGGACTCTCCGGAGGAACCGCCCGTCGTGTCGGGTTCCTCTTCGTCAATGATCTCTCCGGTCGCCGTGTTCACGGCGGGTGCGGCCGGGGCCGAACGGGCTAGTGCCACCGCGATGGTCTCGGCCGTCTTCCGGCCTATGCCGGGTACTTCCTGGATCTGCTCGATGGTGGCGGCGCGCAGCCGCTTGACCGATCCGAAGTGCTTGATGAGGGCCTGCTTGCGGGTCTCGCCGAGGCCGGGCACCTCGTCCAGCGGACCGCTGCGCAGCCGCTTGGCGCGCTTGGCGCGCTGGTAGGTGATGGCGAAGCGGTGGGCCTCGTCACGCACCCGCTGGAGGAGGTAGAGGCCCTCGCTGCTGCGGGGCAGCACCACGGGGTCCTCCTCGCCGGGCACCCAGACCTCCTCCAGGCGCTTGGCGAGGCCGCACACGGCGATGTCGTCGATGCCCAGCTCGTCCAGCGCGCGCCGGGCGGCGGCGACCTGCGGGCGGCCGCCGTCGACCACGACGAGCTGGGGCGGGTAGGCGAACTTCCTGGGGCGGCCGTCGTCGTCCTTGGGGCCGCCGACGACGCCGTCGTCCTCGGCCGCGAGGGGCGCACCGGCGGGCGAGCCGTTCACCGGGGTGTCCTCGGCGCCCGCCCACTCGCCGGACTTCTCCTTCTCCGCCAGATAGCGGCGGAAGCGGCGGGTGATCACCTCGTGCATGGAGCGGACGTCGTCCTGGCCGGCGAAGCCCTTGATCTGGAAGCGGCGGTACTCGTTCTTGCGCTGGAGGCCGTCCTCGAAGACGACCATGGAGGCCACCACGTCGTCGCCCTGCAGGTGGGAGATGTCGTAGCACTCGATCCGCAGCGGGGCGCTGTCGAGGTCGAGGGCGTCGGCGATCTCCTCCAGCGCGCGCGAGCGGGTGGTGAGGTCGGAGGCGCGCTTGGTCTTGTGCAGCACGAGGGCCTGCTGGGCGTTGCGCTGGACGGTCTCCATCAGCGCCTTCTTGTCGCCGCGCTGCGGGATGCGCAGCGAGACGTTGGCCCCGCGCCGGACGGTCAGCCACTCCTGGACCGGCTCGACCGGGTCGGGCAGCGCCGGGACCAGCACCTCCTTCGGCACGGAGTCCCCGGTCTCCTCGCCGTAGAGCTGCTGGAGGGCGTGTTCGACGAGGGCGCCGGTGGTGATCTCCTCGACCTTGTCGGTGACCCAGCCGCGCTGGCCGCGCACCCGGCCGCCGCGCACGTGGAAGATCTGGACGGCGGCCTCCAGCTCGTCCTCCGCGACGGCGATGAGGTCCGCGTCGGTCGCGTCGGCGAGCACGACCGCGTTCTTCTCCATGGCCTTCTTCAGCGCGCCGACGTCGTCACGCAGGCGGGCGGCCCGCTCGTACTCCATCTCGTCGGACGCCTCGGCCATCTGCTTCTCCAGGCGGCGGAGGTAGGTGCCGGTGCGGCCCGCCATGAAGTCGCAGAACTCCTCGGCCAGCTCGTAGTGATCCTCCGGCGAGATCCGGCCGACGCAGGGCGCGGAGCACTTGCCGATGTACCCGAGCAGGCAGGGACGGCCGGTGCGCTCGGCGTTCTTGAAGACCCCGGCCGAGCAGGTGCGCACCGGGAAGACGCGCAGCAGCAGGTCGACGGTGTCCCGGATCGCCCACGCGTGGGCGTACGGGCCGAAGTACCTGACGCCCTTCCTCTTGTGACCGCGCATCACCTGGACGCGCGGGAACTCCTCGTTCATCGTGACGGCGAGGTACGGGTAGCTCTTGTCGTCGCGGTACTTGACGTTGAACCGGGGGTCGTACTCCTTGATCCAGGAGTACTCCAGCTGCAGCGCCTCGACCTCCGTGGACACCACGGTCCACTCCACGGACGCGGCGGTGGTGACCATGGAGCGGGTGCGGGGGTGCAGGTTCGTCAGATCCTGGAAGTAGTTCGCCAGGCGCTGGCGCAGGCTCTTCGCCTTTCCGACGTAGATCACCCGGCGGTGCTCGTCACGGAACCTGTACACCCCCGGAGAGTCGGGGATCTCGCCCGGCCTGGGGCGGTAGCTGGAGGGGTCGGCCATGACTCACACCCTACTGGCGAGCAGGGACAGCGCGCCGGGCCTGTGGACAACGGTCGCGGAGGCACCGGACCGGCCTGTGGACAACCGGGCCGGAGGAGGCGCCGGGGCGTCACGATCCAGGCCATGACGTGACCCAGGGTGTTGTCGGGGTCTGGTCGACACGCTTCAATGCGGGGGAACTCGGGGCCGCGCACCCGGCGCACGCGAACGGCGTGCCCGCCCGCCAGCGCGCCCCGGGGGCCCACGGGGTGGCCCACGACCCCGCACCGCGGTCTGACCAGCCGTGGTGACACCTCACAGAAAGGCTTCTGTGCATGCCACATGTCACAGAGCACCCGGACCTCGCCTCCGCCGAGCTGGAGACGGCCCTGCGGGGCGGCCCCTTCCATGTGGCGCTGCGCGCCGCGATAGCCGCCCGCGGACTGCCGCTCCAGCGGGTGCAGCACCATCTGACGCGCCACGGGGTGAAGGTCGGCGTGACCAGTCTCAGCTACTGGCAGCAGGGCGCCCGCCGCCCCCAGCGCCCGGAGTCGCTCCGCGCCGTGCGCGCGCTGGAGGAGATCCTCCGGCTGCCCGAGGAATCCCTGATCAGGCTGCTCGCCGAGGCGCCGGAGACGGCCGGCGGCGACCGCCCGGCGCCCCGCTCCTACCGCTCGCTGGTCGAGGCGTCCGACACGCTGGACCGGCTCCGGGCGGAGCTGGACTGGACACCGGACGGCGGCATGCAGACCCTCGGCCACCACGAACGCGTCCGCATCGGGGGGCGGCGCGAACTCGCGGGCCGGGAATCCGAGCACATCGTGCGCGCCCACCGCGACGGCGTGGACCGCTTCGTCGCCGTCCACCACGGCGACCCCGGCTGCCGTCCGGACGACATGGCCGTGCACGCGCTGGAGAACTGCCGCACCGGCCGGGTGCGGCTGGACCGGGAGACCGGTGTTCTGGTGGCCGAGCTGCTCTTCGGCACCCGGCTGCGCTCCGGCGACACCTTCCTCTTCCGGTACGGCATCACCGACGGCACCGCCGGGGCCTCGCACGAGTACGTCCACCGCTTCGGCTCACCGGGCGGGCAGTACGCGCTCCAGGTGCGGTTCGACGCGTCCGCGATCCCGGCCCGCTGCCACCGCTTCACCCAGTTCTCCCCCGCCGCGCCGCGCGCGGGACGGCAGGAGCTGGCGGTAAGCGAGCCGCACCGCAGCGTTCACGTCGTGGAGCCACGGGTGCGGCCGGGCACGGTGGGGATCGCCTGGGAGTGGGAGTGATCCTTATTCAGACACCCTGAGCGGGGACGACCGGCGGCGTCAGGCGGCCGGCCCCGCGACGATCCGGCCGTCCGCCACCTTCACCGGCAACTCGCTCAGCGGCTCGGTCGCCGGCGCCTGGACCACCTTGCCGGTGACGGCGTCGAACTCGCTGCCGTGGCAGGGGCAGACCAGGGTGGTGCCGCGCAGCTTGTTGATCACGCACCCGGCGTGCGTGCAGACCAGGCTGTACGCCTTCAGGCCACCTTCGGCGTCCCGGCTGACCACCACGTTGTGGTCGCGGTAGAGCTTCGCGGCGCCCTTGGCCACCTCGCCCTCGGCCCCGAGGTCGACGGAGGAGGTGACCGCCGACGCGCCCTTGCCGTCCTGGGGAGCGGCGCAGGCGGCCAGCGCCAGCCCGGCGACCGGCGCCACGGCGGCTCCTCTGAGGACGGTACGGCGGCTCGCGGACGATCGGGCGGGCATCGGTCTCTCCACAGGTCAGGGGATGTGCAGGGTGACCTTATCCGGGCATGGGGGACGGTTTGGGAGCGGGGGCGGGCGCACGCGGCTCAGGGCCTCTCCGGACGAGGGCGCCTTCGTAAGCGCTTGCGCAAGCGTTTACGCGCCGGTGGCCGATGGGGTAACTTCCCGCCGGTGGGATCAACGTCCGTCACCGTGGCCCGCACCCGCCCGCCGTGCCCCGGCGGCGGCCGGGACCGCGTTCCGGGATTTCGTGGGAGGGGAAGCGTGATGTCCACCATGGCCGACGTGGCCCGGAGCGCCGGTGTCTCCGTGGCGACCGTCTCCCACGTCCTGAACGGCACCCGCCCGGTGCTCCCCCACACCCGCCAGGCCGTGCTGGACGCCGTCGAGGCCCTCGGCTACACGCCCAACTCCCTCGCCCGCTCCCTCGTGACCTCCCGGACCCGCTCCATCGGGCTCGCGGTGTCGGCGATCAGCAACCCGTACTTCACCGAGATCCTCCAGGGCGTGGAGGCGGCCGCGCTGGAGGCGGGCTACAGCCTGCTCATCGCGGACCCGCACGACGACCCCGAGCACGAGCTGAAGGTGGTCCAACTGCTGCACGAGCGCCGGGTGGACGGCATGATCGTCGCGCCCTCCGCCGAGCCGGGCGACCTCGTGGCGTACCTCCGGCGCCAGGCCGTGCCGGCGGTGCTGCTGGACCGGGTGCTGGAGCCGGCCGGCCCCGGGCAGGGGTCGTTCGACCAGGTGTGCGCCGAGAATGCCGGGCCCATGGCCGAACTGGTCACCCACCTCGCCTCGCTGGGACACCGGCGAATCGGCCTGGTCGCCGGGCTGCCGGGGCTCAGCACCACCAGCGAGCGGATCGCGGGGTACCGGCAGGGGCTCGCGGCGGCGGGGCTCGACGCCGACGACGAACTCGTGGTGTCCGGCAGCTCCGAAGCCACGGGTGCCGAGCGGGCCACGGCCGCGCTGCTCGCCCTGCCCGGTGCGCCCACGGCGCTGGTCACCGCCAACAACGCGATGACGATCGGCGCCCTGCGCGCTCTGCGGGAGCGGGGCCTGAGTGTGCCCGGTGACATCGCCCTCGCCTGCTTCGACGACTTCGCCTGGGCCGACCTGTTCGCACCCCGGCTCACCGCGATCGCCCAGCCCAGCCGGGAGATGGGCGCCCGGTCCGTCCGGGTGCTGCTGGAGCGCCTGGCGGCGCCGGACCGGGAGGCCAGGACAGTACGGCTGCCCTGCGCCTTCGTCCACCGCGCCTCCTGCGGCTGCCCGGAACCCCGGCCGGCGGACACCGGCAGCAGCATGCAATCGACCTCGCAGTCCGAGAAGGGAACCACCCCGTGATCGTCGTCGCCGGTGAGGCACTGATCGACCTGGTACCGCAGGGCCGTGGCGCCCTGGCCGGCCTCCAACCGGCGCTCGGCGGCGGCCCGTTCAACACCGCCGTGGCCCTCGGCCGGCTGGGCTCGCCGACCGCCTTCGCCTCCCGCGCCTCGCACGACGCCTTCGGCGAGGCCCTGCTCGACGGGCTGCGGCGGGCCGGGGTGGACGTCTCCGCGGTGCAGCGCGGCCCCGAGCCGACCACGCTCGCGGTGGCCACCATCGACTCCGGCGGCTCGGCGGCCTACTCCTTCTACGTCGAGGGCACCGCCGACCGCCTCTTCACCACCCCGGCCGCCCTGCCCGAGGGGACCCGCGCGGTGTCCTTCGGCACCTGCTCGCTCGCCCTGGAACCGGGGGCGAGCGCCTACGAGGAACTGATGCGGTCGGCCGCCGGCCAGGGCCTGTTCACCGCGCTCGACCCCAACATCCGGGCGGGCCTGATCCCGGACGCGGACGCCTACCGCGAGCGCTTCCGGGGCTGGCTGCCCTCGGTGACGCTGCTGAAGCTGTCCGAGGAGGACGCCCAGTGGCTGGGCGGCACCCCGCGCGAGTGGCTGGCCGCGGGACCGTCGGCCGTGGTCGTCACGCGGGGCGGTGACGGCCTCACCGTCTACACCGCCGACGGCGCGGAGCACCGGGTGCCCGGCGAGAAGGTCGACGTCGTGGACACCATCGGCGCCGGGGACACCGTGAACGCGGCCCTGCTGCACGGCCTCTCCACCCTGGACGCGCTGTCCGCGCGGGCGCTCGCCGGGCTGGCCCCGGACACCTGGCGGCGACTGCTCGGCTTCGCCGCGCGCGCGGCGGCGGTCACCTGCTCGCGGGCGGGCGCGGAGCCGCCGTACGCGGCCGAGCTGGGCCCGCTGTGACCGGCTGAAACGGCGAGTGGCGCCTCGCGGGGTGAGTCCCGCGAGGCGCCACTCGTACCAAGGGCACCGTCAGGCCTTGCGGGCCCGCGTCGCCTTCTTGGCGGCCGTCTTCTTGGCCGTGCCGGCCTTGGCGGTGGCGGTGCCGTCGACCTTGGCCGGAACCGCCTTCTTCGCGGTCTTCCGTGCCCGCGGGGCCTTCACCGGGCCCGCGTCGCTGACCCGGTCGGCGCCGAGGATCTCGCGCAGGAACTTGCCCGTGTGGCTGGCCGGAACCGCCGCGACCTCCTCGGGCGTGCCCTCGGCGACCACGAGACCGCCGCCCGCGCCACCCTCCGGGCCCATGTCGATGACCCAGTCCGCGGTCTTGATCACATCGAGGTTGTGCTCGATGACCACGACCGTGTTGCCCTTGTCCACCAGACCGGTGAGGACCTTCAGCAGCTTGCTGATGTCCTCGAAGTGCAGACCGGTGGTCGGCTCGTCCAGGACGTAGACCGTGCGGCCGGTGGAGCGCTTCTGCAGCTCGCTGGCGAGCTTGACGCGCTGCGCCTCACCGCCGGACAGGGTGGTCGCGGACTGGCCCAGCCGGACGTAGCCGAGGCCGACGTCCTTCAGGGTGCGCAGGTGCCGGGAGATGGCGGGCACCGCCTCGAAGAAGTCGGTCGCCTCCTCGATCGGCATGTTCAGCACGTCGGCGATGGACTTGCCCTTGTAGTGGACCTCCAGGGTCTCCCGGTTGTACCGGGCGCCGTGGCAGACCTCGCACGGGACGTACACGTCCGGGAGGAAGTTCATCTCGATCTTGATCGTGCCGTCGCCCGAGCAGTTCTCGCAGCGGCCGCCCTTGACGTTGAAGGAGAAGCGGCCGGGCTGGTAGCCCCGCACCTTCGCCTCGGTGGTCTCGGCGAACAGCCTGCGGACGTGGTCGAAGACACCGGTGTACGTCGCCGGGTTGGAGCGCGGGGTGCGACCGATGGGCGACTGGTCGACGTGCACGACCTTGTCCACCTGGTCGTCGCCGTCCACGCGCGTATGGCGGCCGGGGACGTTCCGCGCGCCGTTCAGCTCGCGGGCCAGGTGGGTGTACAGGATGTCGTTGACCAGGGTCGACTTGCCCGAGCCGGACACACCGGTGACCGCCGTGAACACGCCCAGCGGGAAGGACACGTCGATGTCCTGGAGGTTGTTCTCCCGCGCGCCGCGCACCACGAGCTGCCGGGACGGGTCGAGCGGCCGGCGCACGTCCGGCAGCGGGATCGACTTGCGGCCGGAGAGGTACTGGCCGGTCTGCGACTCGGTGTTGGCGAGCAGCTCCTTCAGGTGGCCGCTGTGGACGACCTTGCCGCCGTGCTCACCGGCGCCCGGACCGATGTCCACGATCCAGTCGGCGACCTTGATGGTGTCCTCGTCGTGCTCGACCACGATGAGGGTGTTGCCCATGTCGCGCAGCCGGACCAGGGTCTCGATCAGGCGGTGGTTGTCCCGCTGGTGCAGACCGATGGACGGCTCGTCCAGCACGTAGAGCACGCCGACCAGGCCGGAGCCGATCTGGGTGGCCAGGCGGATGCGCTGGGCCTCGCCGCCGGACAGAGTGCCGGCCGCGCGGTTGAGGGAGAGGTAGTCCAGGCCGACGTCGACCAGGAAGCGCAGCCGCTCGTTGACCTCCTTCAGCACGCGCTCGGCGATCTTCTTGTCGCGGGCGTTCAGCTTCAGCTCGCCCAGGAAGTCCGCGCAGTCGCTGATCGACATCGCAGAGACCTCGGCGATCGACTTCCCCATGACGGAGACCGCGAGGACGATCGGCTTCAGACGCGTGCCCTCACAGGAGGGGCAGGGCACCTCGCGCATGTAGCCCTCGAAGCGCTCCCGGCTGGCGTCGCTCTCGGCCTCGCTGTGCCGCCGCTTGACGAAGGGCACCGCGCCCTCGAACGGGGTGGTGTACACCCGCTCGCGTCCGTACCGGTTGCGGTAGCGGACCTCGATCTGGGTCTTGTGGCCGTACAGCAGGGCCTTCTTCGCGCGCTGGGGCAGCCCGGCGAAGGGGATGTCGGTCCGGAAACCGAGGGCGTCCGCGAGGGCGTTGATCAGCCGGCCGAAGTAGTCCTTGGTGTGGCCGTGCGACCAGGGGTGGATGGCGCCCTCGTCGAGCGACTTCTCCTCGTCCGGGACGATCAGCTCCGCGTCGACCTCCATCCGCGTGCCGATGCCGGTGCACTCGGGGCAGGCGCCGAAGGGCGAGTTGAAGGAGAAGGAGCGCGGCTCCAGCTCCTCGAACGACAGGTCGTCGTACGTGCAGTACAGGTGCTCCGAGAACATGCGCTCGCGCTCGGGGTCGTCCTCGGGGAGGTCGACGAAGTCGAGCACGACCATGCCGCCGGAGAGGCCGAGGGCGGTCTCCACCGAGTCGGTCAGGCGGCGCTTGGCGGAGTCCTTCACCGTGAGGCGGTCGACGACCACCTCGATGGTGTGCTTCTCCTGCTTCTTCAGGGTCGGCGGCTCGGACAGCTGGATGGTCTGGCCGTCGACCCGCGCGCGGGAGTAGCCCTTGGTCTGGAGGTCGGAGAAGAGGTCGACGAACTCGCCCTTGCGCTCGCGCACGAGCGGGGAGAGCACCTGGAAGCGGCTGCCCTCGGGCAGCTCCAGCACCTTGTCCACGATGGCCTGCGGCGACTGGCGCGAGATGGGCCGGCCGCACTCGGGGCAGTGCGGCTTGCCGATGCGCGCGAAGAGCAGGCGCAGGTAGTCGTAGACCTCGGTGATGGTGCCGACCGTGGAGCGGGGGTTGCGGGAGGTCGACTTCTGGTCGATGGAGACCGCGGGCGACAGGCCCTCGATGAAGTCGACGTCGGGCTTGTCCATCTGCCCGAGGAACTGGCGGGCGTACGAGGAGAGCGACTCCACATAGCGGCGCTGGCCCTCGGCGAAGATGGTGTCGAAGGCCAGGGAGGACTTGCCCGACCCGGACAGGCCCGTGAAGACGATGAGCGCGTCACGCGGCAGGTCGAGCGAGACATTCTTCAGGTTGTGCTCGCGCGCGCCACGGACGATGAGACGGTCGGCCACGCCGGTCCGCACCTTTCTTCGGAGAAGTGACAGGGGCCGAGGCCCCGTGCTTCTTGGAGCCTAGGGGGAGCCACTGACAACGCCGGTCGGATTCCCGGATGCATAACAATCCCCAGCCATCCAGCATGCCCGACGCCGCCTTCGACGATATAGCACGCGCTTTCGAATTACGGAGGATGTTCGCCGCCTTCACCCGAAGGAGTGGTCCCGCTAGGGTCGGGCACCATGACCGATCACGCTCATGACCTGGCCCGTGTACAGGAAGCGACGGAACGGCTGCTCAACGCGGCCGCCGCACTGGACAACGCGGCGCTGGCCGAGCCGTCACGGCTTCCGGGCTGGACGCGCGGACATGTCCTTGCTCACATCGCCCGCAATGCCGACGCCCTCGTGAACGTCCTGGAGGGCCGCCCGATGTACGTGAGCGCCGAGACCCGCGACGCCGACATCGAGCGGGACGCCCCGCGCCCCCTTGAGACGCACCTCACCGATGTGCGCGACAGCGCGGCCCGGTTCGACGCGGCGGGCTCGGCGCCGGGCGACTGGAACCGCGTGGTGGAGCTGCGCAACGGCATCACCGACATCGCGGCCCGGCTGCCGTTCCGGCGCTGGGCCGAGGTCGAGCTGCACCACGTGGACCTCGGCGCCGGTTACGAGCTGGAGGACCTCCCGGCCGAGTTCACCGAGCGCGAGACCGAGTTCCTGGCCCAGCGCTTCCTCGGCCACCCCGACGTGCCCCCGACGCTGCTGAGCGACGGCACGCGGACCTGGAACACGGGGCAGGAGGCGCCCGAGCCCGAGGTCACCGTCACCGGCACTCCGGCCGACCTGCTGGGCTGGCTCGCCGGGCGCCGCGAGGGGACCGCGCTGGAGGTGAAGGGCGGCGAGCTGCCCGCACTGCCCCCGCTGTGACACGGCACCGGGCCGCCAACCCCCGCCCCGCTATAGGCTGATCGTCATGACGTACAGCGGCGAGGTCAGGGTCGGCGGTCCGGCGGACGTGCACGAGCTGAAGGACCTGATGATCACGAAGGTCGCGGTCGGCCCGATGAACAACAACGCCTATCTGCTGCGTTGCCGGGCCACCGACGAGCAGCTCCTGATCGACGCGGCCGCCGAGCCGCACACGCTCCTCACCATGATCGGCGAGGACGGCATCGCGTCCGTCGTCACCACCCATCAGCACGGCGACCACTGGCAGGCGCTCGGCGAGGTCGTCGGCGCCACCGGCGCGCGTACCTACGCCGGCCGGGAGGACGCCTCGGGCATCCCGGTCCCCACCGATGTGCCGGTCGACGACGGGGACGTGATCCGGGTCGGCCGGGTCGAGCTGACCGCGCGCCACCTGGTCGGGCACACGCCGGGCTCCATCGCGCTGGTCTACGACGACCCGCACGGCCACCCGCACGTCTTCACCGGCGACTGCCTCTTCCCCGGCGGTGTCGGCAACACCCACCAGGACCCCGAGGCGTTCGCCAGCCTGATCCACGACGTGGAGACGAAGATCTTCGACGCGCTGCCGGACGAGACCTGGGTCTACCCCGGCCACGGCGACGACACCAGCCTCGGTGCCGAGCGCCCGCATCTGCCGGAGTGGCACGCGCGCGGCTGGTGAGCCGGGGCGGCGCGCTCAGGCGTCGGCCCGCGCCGACCCCGCCAGCGTGGCGATCCGCTCCACCGCGAACACGTACCCCTGCACCCCGCAGCCCGCGATCACACCGTCGGCGCGCAGCGAGACGTACGAGTGGTGCCGGAAGGACTCGCGCTGGTGGATGTTGGAGATGTGGACCTCCACCACGGGCAGGCCGTCGCAGGTGTTGAGCGCGTCCAGGATCGCCACCGACGTGTGGGAGTAGGCGCCGGGGTTGATGACGATCCCGGCGTGGTCGAGCCGCGCCTCGTGAATCCAGTCCACCAACTGGCCCTCGTGGTTGGACTGCCGGCAGTCCACCGTGCCGCCGTACGCGGCCGCCGCCCGGGCGCACAGGGCCTCCACGTCGGCGAGCGTGTCCTTGCCGTAGATCTCGGGCTGCCGCTGGCCGAGGAGGTTCAGGTTGGGCCCGTTGAGGATCATGATCGGGGCGCTGGCCAGGCTGCGGGGCACGGTGGTTTCCTCCGGTGCGTCGGGGGCGGCCGGCGGGACGGCCACCGCTCGCACCCGGTCTATCACGCCCCGCCGGGCGGCTGGCGGGCCCGGTGGGGCGCCCCCGGCTACGGATTGAGGGCCAGCTCCAGGTAGGCGGCGAAGATGACCAGGTGGACGCCGCCCTGCAGCGGGGTGGCGCGGCCGGGTACGACCGTGAGCGAGGCGACGACCACGGTGAGCGCCAGCAGCAGCATGTGCGTGGAGCCGAGGCCCAGCACGAGCGGTCCGGACAGCCAGACCGACGCCAGGGCGACGGCCGGGATGGTCAGGCCGATGCTGGCCATGGCGGAGCCCAGCGCGAGGTTGAGGCTGGTCTGCACCCGGTCGCGGCGGGCGGCGCGCAGCGCGGCGATGGTCTCGGGGAGCAGCACGAGCAGGGCGATGATCACGCCCACGACCGAAGGGGGCAGCCCCGCGCCCTCCACCCCGGACTCGATGGTGGGCGACACGCCCTTGGCCAGCCCGACCACGCCGACGAGGGCGAGGCCGAGCAGGCCGAGGCTGATCCAGGCCTGGCGGTCGGTCGGAGGTGCCGCGTGGTCGGCTCCGGTGATGACGTCGCCCTCCTTGGTGACCGGCAGGAAGTAGTCGCGGTGCCGGACGGTCTGGGTGGCGACGAAGAGGCCGTAGAGGATCAGCGAGGAGAAGGCCGCGAAGGTGAGTTGTATGGAGGAGAACTCGGGGCCGGGCTTGCTGGTCGTGAAGGTCGGCAGCACCAGGCTGAGGGTGGCCAGGGTGGCGACCGTCGCCAGGGCGGCTCCGGTGCCCTCGGGGTTGAACACGGCGGTGCCGTGGCGCAGGGAGCCGACCAGGAGGCTGATGCCGACGATGCCGTTGCAGGTGATCATCACGGCGGCGAACACCGTGTCGCGGGCCAGGGTGGCGCTCTTGTCCCCGCCGTCGACCATGAGGGTGACGATCAGCGCCACCTCGATGACGGTGACGGCGACGGCGAGCACCAGGGAGCCGAAGGGTTCACCCACCCGGTGGGCGACGACCTCGGCGTGGTGCACGGCGGCCAGCACGGACCCGGCGAGCACGACGGTGACCAGGGCCACGACCGCGCCGGGCAGGCTGCGGCCCCAGGTGAAGACGAGGAGCACGACCGCGAGCACCGGCACGAGGAGCGTCCACCGCGCGGCGAGCGACCTGAGCCCAGTGATCATGCAGTGATGGTGGCAGAGGCGTCCAGGGTTCGCATTCCGTTCGTTTCGTCCGGCGCACCGGTCGGGCGGGCGCGGCGGGTCGGCGGGGAGGAGCCTTCCCGTGCGGAAGGTGCCGGGCCGCGGCACCTTCCGCACGGGTCGCCCGCCCCTCGGGGGGTGCGGGGTCAGGCGTCGATGCTGTCCTTGGAGGGGCCGGCGCCTCCGGCCGCCTCGGCGGCCGCCTGCTTCCTGGAGGCGATGAGGCTGGTGATCGTGGTGATGACGAGCACGCCGCAGATCACGCCCAGGGAGACCGGGATGCTGATCTCCGGGACATGCACGCCCAGCTCGTGCAAGGCGTGCAGCACCAGCTTGACGCCGATGAAGCCCAGGATGACCGACAGGCCGTAGGACAGGTGGACCAGCTTCTTCAGCAGGCCGCCGAGGAGGAAGTAGAGCTGGCGCAGACCCATCAGGGCGAAGGCGTTCGCGGTGAAGACGATGTACGGGTCCTGCGTCAGGCCGAAGATCGCGGGGATGGAGTCCAGCGCGAACAGCACGTCGGTGGTGCCGATGGCGAGCATCACGACCAGCATCGGGGTCATGACACGCTTGCCGTTCTCCTCGATCCACAGCTTGGTGCCGTGGTACCGGTCGGCGACACCGAACCTGCGCTCGGCGGCCTTCAGCAGCTTGTTCTCCTCGTACTCCTCGTCCTCGTGATCGGCGCGGGCCTCCTGGATGAGCTTCCAGGCGGTCCAGATCAGGAAGGCGCCGAAGATGAAGAACACCCAGGAGAAGCTGGCGATGATCGCCGCGCCGGCCGCGATGAAGACGGCCCGCAGGACCAGGGCTATGAGCACGCCGAAGAGCAGGACCCGCTGCTGGTACTGCGCGGGCACCGCGAACTTCGTCATGATCAGGACGAAGACGAAGAGGTTGTCGACACTCAGCGACTTCTCGGTGATGAAGCCGGCGAAGAACTCCCCGGCGGGCTGGGCGCCGCCGAAGTAGAACAGTCCGAGGCCGAAAAGCCCGGCCAAGGCGATCCAGACGGCTGTCCAGATGCCGGCTTCCTTGATGGACACCTCATGCGGCTTGCGGCCGATGAAGAAGTCCACCGCGATCAGGGCTGCCAGCCCCACGATGGTCAAGACCCACAGGGTCATCGAGACGTCCACTGCACCTCCGGCATCACGTCACGGCAAACATCAGCGTTGTCGCTGCCGGAGGTCTCTTCCACCCGAGGGACGGGCCGGCGCCCCGGAATCCATGGGGATTCGTATTGACGGGGCCGCCGCATCAGGGAGTACTCCCCTCCGCACGAATACGGTAGCGCAATCACCAAGGAAGAGTAAAGAGAAAAGTAAAGTAAAGACCAAGTGAGCAGCTCAGAGACTCTTTACTTGCCCTTGATCCTGGCTGCGGCAACCACGCTGAGCACCTGCTGAAGCACCGCCCCGCCCTGCGGCGGCAGTGACGGTTCGAAGGTCCAGGCGTGCCCGACCCAGGGGTCGGCGAAACGATCGTCGGGTGACGGCGTGAGTCGCGTCAGCGAACGCCACAGCGGGTCGAGCAAAGGCCCGTACTCCCCGGCGTCCGCACGGTCCGCGACCAGCAGCAGATGGACCCCGGCCGCCGGGCCCTCGTCGGCGAGGAAGCGGAGCCGGGTCAGGGCGCGGTCGTCGAAACCGTGTGGGAAGTCGTTGACCATCAGCAGCCGCCGGGCGGTGTCGAAGCCGTCCGGCAACGCCTCGGTGGCGCCACCGCCGATCGCCATGCGTACGAGGTCGACCCGCCGGGTGAGCGACTCCAGCGTCTGCCTGACGCCCGCCGTGCCCCTCGCGGGCGGCCCCGTCAGCGCGCCCGTCCGGATGAGGGCGCCGAGCGGTCCGGCTCCGGCCCCGGCCGGGTCGATGAGCTCCACGGCGAACTCCCCCACCGGGTGGACGGCGAGCAACCGCGCGGCGAGGGCCACGCCGACTTCCAGGGCCAGCCGGCGCCGCTCGGCCGAGTCCGTGAAGTCGGCCGGTGTGCCGCCGCTGTCGACCCACAGGCCCCGCTCCAGCGGCAGCCTGACCAGCATCGGAATGCGCAGCGACGCGCTCTCGGGGAGATGGAGGTCGCCCAGCCGTACGGCCTGGGGCAGCTCGGCCGGCATCCGGTGGCCGCGCCAGACGGGGCTGTCCCAGCGGGCGTACGCGGGTGGCAGGGCGGGCTCGACGACCTCCGCCTCGGCGGTGAGCTGGGCGAGGTCGCGGTCGTGGGCCGCCTGCGCCCGGCCCATCAGCTCATCATGCTTGGCCTGGGCCGTCTTCCGTGCCGCCTCGCCGGCGCCGCCGATCCTGGCGCGCGGGTCGGCCAGGGCTTCGTCGAGTTCCCGGTCGAGGCGGGCGGCGGCGAAGTCGGCCGCGCTCCGGAGGGCGGCGGTGGAGCGGGCCAGGTCCTCGAACATGCCCCAGACCTGGTTGTACAGCCGCTCCTCCATGGACCAGCCCGGCGCGTCGCCCGCGACGGGCTGTGGCTGTGGCTGTGGCTGTGGCTCTGGCTGTGGCTGTGGCTGTGGCTGTGGCTGTGGGGGAGCCTGTCGCCCGGGGTGGGTGTAGTCGACGGGTCCGCCCTCGGAGGGGCGGGCCTTCGGCGCAGCGGCGGCCCGGGCCGCGCCGAGGCGCCCTGCTTCGTGCATCGCCTCGGCCACTTCGCGGGCCCCGGGCAGCCCAAGGTCCGCCAGGAGTGCGGTGAGGCCCTCCGCATACCCCTGGCCGACCGCGCGCACCTTCCAGCCGCCCTGCCTGCGGTACAGCTCCAGCGCGACGACGGCCGACTCGGCGTCCAGTCCGGCGAGGGTGAAGCCGACGATCTCCGTGCCCTCGGCATCGGTGACGGTCGCCCGCGGGGCGGCGGTCGCGCCGAACCGCGCTGCCGACCCCGGCAGCGCCAGCAGTACGGTGACGCGGTGCACCGCCTCGGACAGCTCCCCCAGGTCGGCGGAGAGACGGTGCTCGGCGGCCGCCGCGCGGGGCACCTCGATGCCGGGGAGGACCGGGGCGCCGTGATGGGCGATCCCGTGCCGGTCATGGACGCGGCCGCCCTCGTCACCGAGAGCGGCCGCCACGAGCACGGGGACCTCGGCCGAGACCAGGATCTCCAGCCGGGTCCCGGGCAGCGGGTGGTTCTGCCCCCGCGCCAGTTCGGCCACCATCGCGCTCCCCCTGTGGTCGTGTCGTGGTGCGCGCCGGGCGGGTCCTAGAGGTGCGGCAGGATCGCCGGCATCAGGTCCTGGAAGGTGCGCCCGTTGGCCGGCTCGCCCAGCGCGGTCATCGTCCAGCCGGCGCCCTGGCGGTGCACCTTGGCCATGATCTGCGCGGTGTACTCGCCGCCGCCCGCCAGCGTGTAGCGCGCGAGTTCCTGGCCGTTGGTCTCGTCCACCAGGCGGCAGAACGCGTTCTGCACCTCCTGGAAGGTCTGCCCGGTGAAGGAGTTCACCGTGAAGACGATCTGGTCGACGTGGGGCGGGACCCGCTGGAGGTCCACCAGGACGGCCTCGTCGTCCCCCTGCCCGACACCACCGACGAGGTTGTCCCCGGTGTGCCGTACGGAGCCGTCGTCGCTCACCAGATGGCGGAAGAAGACCACGTCGACCGGCTGCTTCTCGGCGAAGAGGACCGCGGAGGCGTCCAGGTCGATCTCGCGGGTGCGCGAGCCGAACAGCCCGCGTCGCTTCGCCGCCTGCCAGCCGAGACCCATACGGACCGCGGTCAGGGTGGCCCCGTCCTTCTTCTCCAGGCTGATGGCCTGGCCCTTGGTCATGTTGACGGTCACGGCTGAATCCCCTCTCGGTGTTCCCCTGTTGCCGCGCATCGCGCGGTTGCCCAGAACCCTACGCAGCGTCGCCGACCGTGCCGAACCCCGGCCCGCGCTTTGTGTCGGTGTTGCAACACTGGGCGCGTATGCCGAGGTCCGGACGGGTCGGGAGGGTCAGGCGAGACCGGCCTCCCGCATCTGGCGCAGTTCCTTCTTCATCTCGGACACCTCGTCGCGCAGCCGGGCGGCGATCTCGAACTGGAGCTCCGCGGCGGCGGCGCGCATGCGGTCCGTCATCTCCTCGATCTGCCCGGCGAGTTCGGCGGCCGGCTGGTCGGTGGGCTGCGTCTTGCCCTTGGCCTTCGTCCTGGCCGCCTTCGCCTTGGCGTCCTGGGTCGCCTTGCCGCCCAGGCTGGGCACCGGCGCCTTGGCCGCCTTGCCGTCCTTCTGCTGCCGGTAACCCGTGCCGAGGAGCTGCTCGGTGTCGACGTCCTCACGGGCGATCTGCGCGACGATGTCGTTGATCTTCTTGCGCAGCGGCTGCGGGTCGATGCCGTTGGCCTTGTTGTACGCGACCTGCTTCTCGCGGCGCCGGTTGGTCTCGTCGATGGCCTTCTCCATCGCCGGGGTGATCTTGTCGGCGTACATGTGGACCTGGCCGGAGACGTTGCGCGCCGCGCGGCCGATGGTCTGGATCAGCGAGGTGCCGGAGCGCAGGAAGCCCTCCTTGTCGGCGTCGAGGATGGCCACCAGGGACACCTCGGGCAGGTCGAGGCCCTCGCGCAGCAGGTTGATGCCGACCAGGACGTCGTACTCACCGGCGCGCAGCTCGCGCAGCAGCTCCACGCGGCGCAGGGTGTCCACGTCGCTGTGCAGATAGCGGACCTGGATGCCGAGTTCCACGAAGTAGTCGGTGAGGTCCTCGGCCATCTTCTTGGTGAGCGTGGTGACCAGGACACGCTCGTCCTTTTCGGTGCGCTCCCGGATCTCGTGCACCAGGTCGTCGATCTGGCCCTCGGTCGGCTTGACCACGACCTCGGGGTCGACCAGGCCGGTCGGGCGGATGATCTGCTCCACCACACCGTCGCCGCGGGACAGCTCGTAGGCGCCCGGCGTCGCCGACAGGTAGACGGTCTGCCCGATGCGCTCCTGGAACTCCTCCCACTTCAGTGGGCGGTTGTCCAGCGCGGAGGGCAGCCGGAAGCCGTGGTCGACCAGGGTGCGCTTGCGGGAGGCGTCGCCCTCGTACATGGCGCCGATCTGCGGGACGGTGACGTGCGACTCGTCGATGACCAGCAGGAAGTCGTCCGGGAAGTAGTCGAGCAGGGTGTTCGGCGGGGAGCCGGGGAGGCGGCCGTCGAAGTGCATCGAGTAGTTCTCCACGCCGGAGCAGGTGCCGATCTGGCGGAGCATCTCGATGTCGTAGGTGGTGCGCATCCGCAGGCGCTGGGCCTCCAGGAGCTTGCCCTGCTTCTCCAGCTCGGCCAGGCGCTCCCCCAGCTCCTTCTCGATGCCGTTGACGGCGCGCTCCATGCGCTCCGGTCCGGCGACGTAGTGGGAGGCGGGGAAGACGTAGAGCTGCTGGTCGTCGCTGATGATCTCGCCGGTGATCGGGTGCAGCGTGGACAGCGCCTCGATCTCGTCGCCGAACATCTCGATGCGGACGGCCAGCTCCTCATAGACCGGGAAGATCTCGATGGTGTCGCCGCGCACGCGGAAGGTGCCGCGGGTGAAGGCGGTGTCGTTGCGCGTGTACTGGATGTCGACGAAGCGGCGCAGCAGGTCGTCCCGGTCGATCTCCTCGCCGACCTTGAGCGGGACCATGCGGTCCACGTACTCCTGCGGCGTGCCCAGGCCGTAGATGCAGGAGACGGAGGCGACCACGACCACGTCACGGCGGGTGAGCAGGGAGTTCGTCGCCGAATGGCGCAGGCGCTCGACCTCCTCGTTGATCGAGGAGTCCTTCTCGATGTAGGTGTCCGACTGCGGGACGTACGCCTCGGGCTGGTAGTAGTCGTAGTACGAGACGAAGTATTCGACCGCGTTGTTCGGGAGCAGCTCACGGAACTCGTTGGCCAACTGGGCGGCCAGTGTCTTGTTCGGCGCCATGACCAGGGTCGGGCGCTGGAGCTTCTCGATCATCCACGCGGTGGTGGCGGACTTGCCGGTGCCGGTCGCGCCGAGCAGTACGACGTCCTTCTCGCCGCCCTGCACACGCTTGGCCAGGTCGGCGATGGCCGCCGGCTGGTCGCCGCTGGGCTGGTAGGGGCTGACGACCTCGAAGGGCGCCACCGTGCGTTCGATCTTTGAAACGGGCCGCATGCCATCAACCGTACGACCCCCCACTGACAACGGGTCCGGAGTCAGTGGCGCTGCGGGGTGCGGGAGCCGTGGGCGTCGGCGTGGACCGGCTCCCGGTAAGGCCGCTGCGGCGGGCGAACGCGCTGGTGGGAGGGGACGGCGGCGGCCGGGACGCCCGGCTTGGACTCCTCGGGGATGCGCGGCGGCGCGCCCTTGACCATCAGCGGATCGAACATCACGACGACGGCCGCGAGGAGCAGGAGGCCGAGCGGTCCGACGAGGATCGGCGCGAGCACGGCGGCCGGCGAGCCACTGGTCGCGGTGCCGGGGGTGCCGTGGAGGTGGACGGTGAGCCCGGCCATCCCGGTGTAGTGCATGCCACTGACGGCGAGACCCATGACGAGGCTGGCGCCGATGCTGCCCCGCCATCCCCGGACGTGTCCGGCGGCCCAGAGGGCGACGGTGGCGGCCACGACGGCGATGAGGACGGAGGCGACGACGTCGGTGATGTCGTAGGTGAACTCTCCGTCGAAGCGCATGCCGGCCATGCCGAGGTAGTGCATCGAGGCGACGCCCAGACCGGTGATCGTGCCGCCGGTGACGAGCGAGGTGCCGCTGGCGCCCCGGTAGCCGATCATGAAGATCCCGACGCCCACCATGACGATGGCCAGGCCGAGGCTGGCGTAGGTCATCGGTTTGTCGAAGCGGATCGGCGTCTCGTCGATGGAGAAGCCCATCATGGCGATGAAGTGCATGGTCCAGATGCCGGAGCCGATCGCGGTCGAGCCCAGGGCCAGCCACGCGGGCCGCCACGAGTGGGTGACCAGCAGGGACCGGGTGGTGCAGCGCAGGCCGAGGGCACCACCCAGGCAGGCCATCACATAGCCCACCAGGGGGGTGACGACCCCGTAGCTGAATCCGTCGATCGTGCCTCGCATGCGCGGCTGTCCCTCGCCTTCTCGCGTCCCTTACCGACGCGATGTTCCCCCTGCCCAGCACCGCGGTGGCGGTCGGGACTGTCGGAGAGAGTATGGCCGCCACCGGAATGGTCGAATGATTTTCCGGCAAAGAAACACGGCCTTACCCCACTTGTGCGGCCTCGGTGTGCGGAGTTGGGCCCCGCCGTTCATCCTGTGGCCGTTCTGCGCTCCCTGTGCCGTTGACGCTGCGCTGTCACTCTGGTGCTGTTGGTATTCGCCGGACGTGAGGAGTACGCATGCACGCGCACGCAGTCGCCGCCGCGGCCACCGCGGCCCTGGGGGCGACGGTCCTGCTGAGCCCCGGTTCGGACGGCCGGCCGGTCAGGGCGGCCCAGCCCACGGTGGTCGCCCACCGCGGGGCCTCCGCGTACGCGCCCGAGAACACGCTGTCCGCCATCGACAAGGCGGCGAGGCTGGGCTTCTCCTGGGTGGAGAACGACGTGCAGCGCACCAAGGACGGCAAGCTGGTCGTCATCCACGACGACAGCCTGGCGCGCACCACGAACGTCGAGGATGTCTTCCCCGGCCGGGCACCCTGGAAGGTGAAGGACTTCACGGCGGCGGAGATCGCCCGGCTGGACGCGGGGAGCTGGTTCTCCACCGTCTACGCGGGCGCGCGAGTGCCGACGCTTGAGCGCTACATGCGCCGGGTCGAGCGCAACCACGAGAAACTGCTGCTGGAGGTCAAGAACCCGGAGCTGTACCCCGGCATCGAGGCGCAGATCCTCAAGACCCTGAGCAACGAGGGCTGGCTGGACCGCGCGCACCAGAACCGGCTGATCGTGCAGAGCTTCAGCGCGGACAGCATCCGTACCGTGCACCGGCTCAAGCCCGCGCTCACCACCGGCTACCTGGGCCGTCCGAAGGCCGCCGAGCTGAGCGGCTACGCCCGGTTCGCCGACCTGGTCAATCCGGCGTACGCGGACGTCTCCGCGAGCTACGTCTCGGCGGCGCACGCCCTGAAGGGGCCGCACGGCAAGCCTCTCCGGGTCTTCACGTGGACGGTGAACGACGCGGCCACGGCGCGGAAGGTCCGGGGCTACGGCGTCGACGGCATCATCACCAACAAGCCGGACGTGGTGCGCACGGCGCTCAGCGCCGACTGATTCCCACGTCAGGGCCCGGTGTCGGTGCCGGGTCGTACCGTGGTGGGCATGGACAGCCAGGGGCAGGACGGACAGCGGGTCGTGTGGGCGGTCGTGGACAGCCGCATCGGCCCGCTGATGCTGGCCGCGAGCGGCCAGGGGCTGGTCAACGTGGTCTTCCACGCCACCGGCCCGGTGTGCGAGCGCGCGCTGAGGCGGCTGGCGGCGCGGTACGGCACCGAGCCGGTCGAGGAACCGGGCGCGCCCTTGCTGGCGGAGGCGATACGGCAGGTCGAGGCCTATCTGGCGGGCGGGCGGCAGGACTTCGACCTGCCGCTGGACTGGTCGCTGATCTCCGGTTTCAACCGGGCGGTGCTGCGCGAACTGGCGGACGGCGTCCCGTACGGCACGGTGGTCGGCTACGGCGATCTGGCCCGGCGGGTCGGGCAGCCGGGCGGGGCGCAGGCGGTGGGCACGGCGATGGGTGCCAACCCGCTGCCGGTGGTCGTGCCGTGTCACCGGGTGGTGGAGAGCGACGGCGGGATCGGGGGGTTCGGGGGCGGGCTGGAGACGAAGCGGCAGTTGCTGGCGCTGGAGGGTGTGCTGCCGGAGCCGCTGTTCTGACGGTGCCTCCCGCCGATTCCGGGGCACGGCGTTTGGCCGGGGGCCTCGCCCGCCAGGAATGAGGGGAGGCGACTGACGGGAGGCGGGCGCGTGGTGCTGGTGTTGTCGGAGGAGGTCCGGGAGGCGACGGGCACCGGACGGCCGGTGGTGGCCCTGGAGTCGACGATCATCGCGCACGGGCTGCCACGCCCGCGCAATCTCCAGGTGGCGCTGGAGCTGGAGGACGTCGTCCGGCGCGAGGGGGCCGTCCCCGCGACGATCGCCGTGCTCGACGGAGCTCCCCATGTCGGTTTGGACAAAGGCCAGTTGGAGCGGGTCGCCAACGAGGACGGCATCCGCAAGCTGGGCCACCGGGACCTGCCGCTCGCCATGGCCGCCGGGGCGAGCGGGGCGACCACGGTGTCGGCGACGGCTCAGTTGGCGGCGCTGGCCGGCATCCGGGTGTTCGCCACCGGCGGGCTGGGCGGGGTGCACCGGCAGTGGACGACGACCCAGGACGAGTCGGCCGACCTCGGGCTACTGGCCCGGACCCGGATCACCGTGGTGTGCGCGGGCGTGAAGTCGATCCTGGACGTGCCGGCCACCTTGCAGCGGCTGGAGACGCTGGGCGTGGCCGTCGCCGGTTATCGCACCGAGCGGTTCCCCGGCTTCTATCTGTCCGACTCGGGCCATCCGGTGGACTGGACGCTGCGGGACCCGGAGCAGGTCGCGGAGGTCATGCGGGCGCAGGACACGCTCGGTGGACCGGAGTCGGCGCTGATCGTGGCCAATCCCGTCCCACCCGAGCAGCAGCTCGACCCCGAACTGCACGCGCGTGTGCTCGCCGAGGCGCTGCGCGCCTGCGAGGAGGAGGGGGTCACCGGCCAGGCCGTCACCCCGTTCCTGCTCGCTCATCTCGTCCGGCACACGGACGGGGAGTCACTGCGCGCCAACCTGGCGGCGGTGCGGGGCAATGTGGAGCTGGCGGCGCGCATCGCCACGGCGTGGGCGATGAGGTGACCGGCGGCCCGGCGGGAGGACTGCTGGTCGTGGGGGACGTGATCACCGACGTGGTGGCCCGGCACCGGGGTCCGCTCGCCGCGCGCACCGACACGGCCGCCGTGATCCGGACGCTGCCGGGCGGCGC